>NZ_JBOHCV010000669.1:0-11142 GCF_050698815.1 Streptomyces sp. | reverse complement strand
TCTGTCCGTGGCCTGTCCGTGGAGACTGGTCCAGCGTGAGAAACGTGAGACAGGATGAGACACGGAGGGGCGCCCAGTTTCCCGGGCGCCCCTTCTGACGTGCGTGTTCTTCAACTGCGCGGAGGCGATGGGATTTGAACCCACGGTGACATCGCTGCCACGACGGTTTTCAAGACCGTTCCCTTCGGCCGCTCGGGCACACCTCCCCGCGTCGTCCCTGAGGGCGACGCGGGGACAGCCTAGCGAACGATCAGGACGGCCACTTACTGGTCGCCCTTGCGGGAGCCGAGGGTGACCTCGGTCGTGGACTCCTTGCCGTCCCGCTCGTAGGTGATCGTCACCTGCTCGCCCGGCTTGTGGGTCCAGATGGTGCCGATGAGGGTGGGGCCGCTGTCGATCGCCGTGTCGTCGAGCTTGGTGATCACGTCACCGGACTCCAGGCCGGCCTTGTCGGCCGGGCCGCCCTTGGCGACCGCGCTCTGGCCGCCCTCGCCCTTGTCGGCGATGACGGCGCCGCTCCGCTTCTGGTCCATGGTCACCGTGGCGCCGATCACCGGGTAGACCGGGGTGCCGGTCTTGATGAGCTGGGTGGCGACGCGCTTGGCCTGGTTGACCGGGATGGCGAAGCCGAGGCCGATGCTGCCGGACTGGCCCTGGCCCATGCCGCTGCCGCCGCCCGCCGACTGAATCGCGGAGTTGACGCCGATGACGGCGCCCTGTGCGTTCAGCAGCGGACCGCCGGAGTTGCCGGGGTTGATGGAGGCGTCGGTCTGCAGGGCGTTCATGTACGAGGCGTTGCCGCCGCCCTGGCCGTCGCTGGAGGCGACGGGGCGGTTCTTGGCGCTGACGATGCCGGTCGTGACCGTGCCGGACAGGCCGAACGGCGCTCCGATCGCGATGGTCGCGTCACCGACCTGGACCTCGTTGGACTTGCCGAGGGGGAGCGGGGCGAGCTTGCGGTCGTCGGCGTTCTTGAGCTTGATGACCGCGACGTCGTAACCCTGCGCCTTGCCGACCACCTCGGCCGCGTACTTCTTGCCGTCCGAGAAGGTCGCGGAGAGGCGGCCGCCGCCGTCCGCGCTCGCGACGACGTGGTTGTTGGTGACGATGTGACCCTGCTTGTCGAAGACGAAGCCGGTGCCGGTGCCCTCATCGCCGCCGCCCGAGGTCTCGATCGTGACGACGCTGGGCAGTGTCTTACCCGCTATGCCGGCGACGGACTTGGGGGAGCGGTTCAGCGTCTTCGGGTCGCCGCCCGAGGTGATCGTGGTGGTGCCGGAGCTGTCGCCCGCCTCCGACGCCCAGAAGCCGATGCCGCCGCCGAGGCCACCCGCGACGAGGGCCGCCGCGACGACGGCGACGATCAGTCCGGTGGGGAACCGCTTGCCGCCCGGCGGGGGGCCGCCTGGTACGGGCGGCGCGCCCCAGGGGTTGTGCGGTCCGCCTGAACCGCCGGGACCGCCCGGCCCACCCGGACCACCGCCGTACGAGGGCGGCCCACCCGGAGCTCCGGCTCCCCACTGGCCGCCCTGACCCCACTGACCACCCTGTCCCGGCTGTCCCGGCTCGCCGAAGCCCGCCGCCGAGGCGGGCGGCGGCTGGGTGGGCTGAGGTGGCTGCCCGGGGTGAGCGGGCTGTACGGGCGGGGTGGAATCCGGCTCGTTCATGCTCAGCCCCTGCGGGTCGGCGTCGGAGGTCGGTGCCGGGCGCTCGGGCGTACGCCCTCCGGCAGTCGCGGCAGTCGCATCGTGAGCCCCCGTCTCGTGCACCGCGGGGGGCGTGGGGTTCGGCCCCGCCGCTGGCGTGGCGGCAGCGCCCTCGTGCTCGGTGCTCACAGCTATCTCCTCATCAGGTACACGACATCGCGGTCCCGGACGTTCACGTATTCGGGTGTCGCAGACAGCCTTTCCCATGATGCGTCAGACGGGCGTAAACCGCCGCACGGGTCTGGGGAACCATCCTTTACGCCGGGCAAACCGGACACATCCGCAACCGGCCCGCCCGGCGGCCATCCGGGTCGCGGTGGCACGATATCCCGGTGAGCAATGAGATCCGTGCCGGGTCGCGCCTCTCCCCCGCCCGCCCCCTGTCCGTCATCGCGCACCGTGGTGCCTCCGAGGCCGCGCCGGAGCACACGCTGGCCGCCTACCGCAAAGCCATCGAGGCAGGCGCGGACGCCCTGGAGTGCGATGTGCGGCTCACCGCCGACGGCCACCTCGTGTGCGTACACGACCGCCGCATCAACCGCACCTCCAACGGCCGCGGCGCCGTCTCCGCCCTCGAGCTGGCCGAGCTTGCCGCGCTCGACTTCGGCTCGTGGAAGAAGGAGGGACCGGACGAGGACCCGTACGAGTCGCCGGACCAGGAGGAGAGCGACCGCACCTCCGTGCTCACGCTGGAACGGCTGCTCCAGCTGGTGGCCGACGCGCCACGGCCCGTCGAGCTCGCGATCGAGACCAAGCACCCCAGCCGCTGGGCCGGTCAGGTCGAGGCACGGCTGCTGCAGTTGCTGGAACGCCACCGGCCGGTCACGCCGGTACGGGTGATGAGCTTCTCCGCCCGCTCCCTGCAACGCATACGGGCCGCCGCACCGCACATCCCCACCGTCTATCTCATGCAACTTCTGCTGCCACGGCACCGGGACGGGCGGCTGCCGGCCGGCGTGCGGATCGCCGGACCCAGCATCCGCATCCTGCGGGCGAACCCCGAATACGTGGCGCGCGCACACCGGATGGGCAACGAGGTGCACGCGTGGACCGTGAACGAGCCGGAGGACGTCGAGTTGTGCCTGTGGCTGGGCGTCGACGCGGTGATCACCAACCGGCCACGGCAAGTGCTGTCGCAAGTGCGCTGAGACCGCCGGGCTTGCCGGACGTGTTACGTACGACACACTCACGCCAGGCACGGACCGCTTCCGCGGACGTCTCGGGATGCCAATTCGCCCTCTTTCCAGGGCTCTTACCTGGAGTGCACCGGCGCATCCACCCTTTAATCGATCGGCACCGATGCGTCAAGCGATCGCGCATGGCCGGTTTCCGCCCGCCGTCCTCGGGGCATTCATCGAATTGGCGTGGGGCAAAGGAGGTCTCGGGGGTGGCGTTGGTGATGGCACAGAATGTGCCGACTTCGTCGACCATGGCGGTACCGTACGGTCCGGCCGGCGTGGGCGCCGCGCGACGCAGAATGCGCGCGGACCTCGTCGCGAGCGGGGCCGGCGACACGGCCGTGGACGACGCCGTTCTGATCCTTTCCGAACTGCTCAGCAACGCCTGCCGGCACGCGAGGCCACTGGGCTACGACGACTCCGTGCGGGCAAGCTGGAAACGGGACCTGGCCGGCGAGTTGACCATTGCCGTCACGGACGGCGGCGGTCCCACCCGGCCTCTTCCGGCGACTCCCTCGATCAGCGCCCGAGGCGGGCGCGGCCTCGCCATCATCGGCGCTCTCGCCCAGGACTGGGGCGTCCGCGAGGAGTCCTACGAACTCACCGACGGCAGGCGGCAGTCGGAGATCGATGCCAGGGCCGACGCCAGGGGCGTGACCGTCTGGGTGGTGCTGGCCCCCGACGGCGGAATCGGCGAGGGCCTGGCGGACAGCCTGGCCCTGGACCTGGCGACGGCGGACGAACTGCGCTGAGCGGGTAGACGGCGGTGCCAGCGCGGCGAGCGGCGTGAACCCTGCCTGACACGGTGCCGGGGCCGTGACCGGCGATGTCTGCCCGTGGAGAAGCGTCGTCCAGCGCTGGGGCCTCCCCGGGCCGCAGGCCCAGGGGCACTCCCCCTGTCTCCGCCAGGGGAGCAGCCAGGGGGAGCAGCCAGAGGGAGTGCGTGATGGGCGGCGACAGGGCAAAAGTCGCCGGGAGGGGTACTAGGCTCACGCCGACCGCCCGTACCGCGGACGCCGGTCCCCGCCGGCCCGGCCGCCGACCCCAGACCTGGAGAACCGCACGCCATGGCCAAGAAGCGCCGCCCCCTGCCCAAGGCCACCGCCCCGCAGCCCGTCGACGGTGAAGTCCCCGTCGTCGGCGCGCGCGAGCCCTGCCCGTGCGGTTCCGGTCGCCGCTACAAGGCGTGCCACGGACGTGCCGCGGCGCACGCCGTCACCGAGCTGGTACGGCGCCCTTTCGAGGGACTTCCCGGCGAGCCCGACTGGGTCGCGCTGCGCGAGCTGGTGCCGGCCGCGACGGCGCCGTTGACGCTCAAGGACGGACTGCCGGACGGAGTCCCGTCGGTGACGCTCGCGACGGTGCTGCCGATGGCGTGGCCCGCGCTGCGCCGCGACAACGGCGAGGTGCTGATCGGCCTGCAGAACGACATGTCCTCCGGGGACATCAGCCGGGACCTCGCCGACACCCTGCGGCGTGCGCTCGCCACCGACCCCGGCTCGCCGGTGGCAGCGGGGCGTGCGGCGCCGGACGGGCCGCGGCTGCAGGACCTGCTGGACCTGAACGCGCCGTTCACACCCGAGGTGCACACCGGGTTCGACTTCTGGCTGGGGGGCGAGGCCGACCAGGCGTCCGGTGACGTCGCCGCGTCCCTGGAGCGAGCCAATTCGGCCGCTGTTCCGACCGCCCGGCTCACCGGTGCGGAAGGTGCGTACTGGTGTGAAACGCCGGAGAAGAACCACCTGCGCTGGGTCATGACGCATCCCGAGGAGCAGCTGCTGGACGCGCTCGCACGGCTGCAGACCGCCGGCGGGTCCTCGCTCGGCGAAGACACCCGGCTCGTCGGCTCGTTCCGCGCGCACGGCCTGACGGTGCCCGTATGGGACCTGCCCGGCTCGATGACCTCAGCGGACTGCGAGAAGCCGGCGGCGGCCTTCGCGGAGCGGCTCACCGACGCGCTCGGCACGACCACACCGCTGACCGCCGACGAGCGGCGGGCGCGCAGTGGCCTCACCAACCGCCAGGTGACGCTGAGCTAGCTGGAATAGACCATTCCGCCACCGCCGTAGGGAGAAAGTGTGTCCGTGACTCGCGTCACACTTGACCGGTAACTGCGCATACTGACAGGTAAATCAACGTCCGGATCCGCGCGATCGAATTTGCTAACGGCGGATCTCTTGTTACCTTTCTAGGAGCCCGGTCGCTGGTGCATCCCCCGTCGCCAGCGACCGGGTTCTTCCATGCGCGGGTCCGGACGCCGTTCCGCCGCGCCCCGCAACTCGCCTATCGCATGGGCGAGTTGCTGCCGGAGCGGAGCAACATCCGGTCCTGATCCGCCGATCCGATCTCCGCCATCGCCGAGTACCGCTCCGCCCGGCCGTCCGCCGCACGCGGCACCGCACGCAGCCGCTCCCGCGGCGTCTCGCACAACCCCGGCTCATCGGCGGCGGGCAGCGCGCAGTGCGCCCGCATCGAGCTGCCGTCGGGACGCATCAGGATGAGGACGGCGCGCAGCGGGGAGTCCGTGGCGTTCCGGTAGTACGTACGGGCCCAGGTCCGTTGCTCCTCCGTACGGACGCAGGTCTGCGCCTCCAGGCCCTCGGGCGTGGCGACTTCGGGGCCGCAGGAGGCGGAGGAGACGGCGGAGGAGACGGCGGCGCCGCGGTCCGCGCCGGGTCCGCTCGGTCCGCCGTCCACGGCACCCGCGCCATGTGCGCCGTGCGCGCCGTCCGCCCCCGTCGTCCGAACGCCGCCGTGGCGCTTCTCGCCGTCTCCCGGGGACGCGACGGAGGAGTCGGCCGGGCCGGCGGTCGCCGCCGCGAGCGGCAGCCCGACGGCGAGCGCGACCGTGCCGGCGAGCGTGATCAGGGGAAGGTACGGCGCACGGCGCGGCGACTGCTGCTGAAGCATGAGGGGCCCATCTGCACATCGGTACGGGGAGGGAGGGGGGACTGTGCAGCGAACATATCGGGCAACGGGGGCCGCCCCGGGGGCCCGACCGCCCGTTTCCCGTACAACTCCCGCCAGCTCCTACCCGTACGAGTGACGGACCTCAGTACGTGAGGCTGGTGCCGGTGTCGGGCGCCGTCGCGCTCGCCTCGACCAGGACGTCGAGCACACGCTGCATCCGCGGCAGCCACGGCACGCCGAGCGGAAGACCGCCGCGCCGGGCGTCCCGCCTCGCGCGCCGTCCGGCTCCGCGTCCGTCCTGTACGCCTCCCGCCCGGTGGTAATCCTCGGCGGCCGCCGGCTCCCGTTCCCAGCGGACCCGGCCCGGGCCGGTCTCCGAGGGCGGCAGCGCGACGTAGCCGCCCTCGCCGTGGAAGCGCAGCGAACTGGGCACGAAGTCATGGGCGTAGAGCTGCTCGCCGAGCTCCGCGAGCGCGTACGGCGCCACCAGCAGGGTGAAGCGGGTGGGCGTCGCGACGACCGGTCCGAGCCGCTCGCCCCGCCGGTCGAACTCGGCCAGCGCGCGGGCACCCGCGATGGCGGGCAGGCTCAGCGCGGACGGGGCACGGCCGCCCGTGGCGAGAATCAGCGGTGCCGTGGGCCGGTTGGTCCACCACCAGCGAACCATCCCCGCGTCGGTGGTGGCCGCCAGCAGCACCGGGTCGAAAGGGTGCGCCCCGGGCACCACGCAGTCGGCGTCCGTGCAGGAACACGCCGCGGCGGGCGCCTCTCCGGACCGGCGGGTCGCGGAGGAGGGCGGGCTCAGGGGCGCGCCGGGCAGTACGGGCCACGCCCAGTGGGTGGCGCAGTGGAGCGCCGCGTCGCGCGGCGATGACCGGTTCTTGCGTCGCCTTTTGAGGATCTCGCGCATGTGCGCTCGTTCCTTTCCGTTAACGCCAACAGATCGTCTCGACAGAGATCATCCAGTGCATCACCACACGTCGTCGCTGCTCGCCGTGCGTAAGAAGCGCATCATGCATGCCGTGGGCCGGGCGTGGGGCATGGCGGAAGGTGGCGCCGATCGGGCGCTCGCGTCCTTGCCGTCACCTGTGCTGGTGCTCTGGATACCGCTTCGTGGTGCGCCTGTGCTGGCTGTGCGGGCCCGTCGGTCCGGAATGGGACGTGGCCACCGCCCCTGTAGACGCGCTGCCCCCCTCACCGGGTTCCGTACCCCCGACCGCTGTGCCGATCCCTTCGGTCTCGCAGCCGACCGGTCGGCCGGCCGTCCGTTCCGCGAAGCGCAACAGCGGGAAAGTGGGCACGCTTTCTCCAGTCGACAGCAGTTGCCGCCTCACAGCGACGATTTTACGCCAACTTGCCCTCACCACGGCCCGCCCCCGTGAAGTCGGCACCGGCACCCGGACACCATTCGTAGTGCAAGGCCAATGCTGGACATCGTGTCATCGGTGCGTGTACATCTTGTGCATTGCCAGCGGAGCAGCGTGACATGGGGGTTTGCGATGCTATGCAGAGAGATGAAGTGTGCGGGGAGACCGCTCCCATGAGCGCCCCGCAGCGGTCGAAAGTGGCCGGATTCAAACCCGTGATCTCCCCACCAGCGCAAACTGCGCCTCCCGCTTCGGGCAGCGGCGCCGCTGCCGCTGCCGAGCAGTCCGCCGCTGTCCATGACCGGCTGGCCAGCTGGGTCACCGACCTGACGACCCTTCAAGAGCTCAACGAACGCCTCGCCGGCGCCGCCACCCTCGACGACGTGCTGCGCGAAACGCTCCGCGCGGGGGCCACTCTCGTCGGCGCCCAGCGCGGCCTGATCGCCCTCGAGGCGGTCGAGAGCAACGGGCCCGAGCGGACCATCGGCCTCGGCCTCGGCCGCGCGGACATCGGCGAACTGGAGACCGTGCCACGCAGCTCGTCCTCCTACGCCCGGATCCTCGACGGGCTCCCGACAGCGGCCGGCGGCGACCGCGCCGATGACCGCGGCAGCGGCGGTGGCGTCGATCCCCGGAGTGAGGACCTGGGCGACTTGGGCGACCTGGCCTACCCGTACCCCGAAATCACCCACCCCGACATCGCCACCGACGAGGCCCTCGACCCCCGGCACCGCGAGGTCGCCGCCCGGCTCGGCTACGCCGCCAGCCACGCGACCCCGCTCGCCACCCCCGCAGCGCCCCGGATCGGCGCCGCCGTCTGGCTCTACGACGAGCCCGCCGAGCCGACCGCACGCCAGCGCCACCTGCTCGGCCTCTACCTCCGCAACGCCACCGAACACATCGCCCGCCACCTCGAACTCGCCCGTACCCGCGCGGACCTGACCGCCCTGCGCGACGGGCTGCTGCCCAGCAGACTCCCGCGGGTGCCCGGCGTCGCGATGGCCGTGCGGCACCGTACGGGACCACGCGGCGGCGGCGACTGGTACGACGTGCTCCCGCTGCCCGAGGGCGCCCTGGGCCTCACCGTCGGCGGCGTCACCGGCAGCGGCGCCGGCACGGTGGCCGCGATGGGACGGCTGCGCGCCTCCCTGCGGGCGTACGCGGTGATGGAGGGCGAGGATCCCGTCGCCGTCCTCTCCGACCTGGAGCTGCTGCTGCGGCTGACCGAGCCGGCCCGCTCGGCGACGGCGCTCTTCGCGTACGTGGAGCCGTCCGTGCGCCGCATCCTGCTCGCCGGCGCCGGACACTGCCCGCCGCTGATCGTCGGACCGCACCGCACCGAGTACGTGGAGACGACGCTCTCCGCGCCACTGGGCATGCTCGCCTGCTGGGAGGCGCCGAGCGTTGAGCTGACGCTGTACGAGGGGGAGACGCTGCTCCTCTACAGCGACGGCCTGCTGCACCGCACCGGCGAGGAGCTGGACCGCGCCTTCGCCCGGCTGCACGCCGCCGCCGCCTGCGCACCGCCCTCCGTACAGGCCGATCCGGACGCACTGGTCGACCACGTGCTGCGCGCCGCCCTGCCGGACGGGCGTGCCGAGCAGCAGGACCACCCCGAGGACGTCGTCCTGCTCGCCGCCCGCTTCTGAAACACACGGCTGCCGGACTGTAGACCACGCCTTCACACGGGGTTACCGTCGCACGCTCCGAACCTGGTATCGCGCACCCATACGCACCCATACGATGGAAAGCGGTCGAACACCAGAAAGAGGAGGCAGACGTGGCGCACCCCGCTGACGCGGAGCCGATCAAGCAGCGGAAGAACGGCCTGTACCCGGGCGTATCCGACGAGCTTGCCGAGAACATGAAGGCCGGCTGGGCGGACACGGAGCTGCGCGGACTGGAGCCCGTCGCCCAGTCCGGCCACACGGCGGACCGCCGCGCGCGCCTGTCCGCCCGCTTCCCCGGCGAGCGCCTGGTGATCCCCGCGGGCAACCTCAAGACCCGCTCCAACGACACCGAGTACAGCTTCCGCGCCGCTGTCGAGTACGCCTACCTCACCGGTAACCAGACGGAGGACGGCGTACTCGTCATGGAGCCGGACGCCGCGGGCGGTGGACACGACGCCACGCTCTATCTGCTGCCCCGCTCCGACCGGGAGAACGGCGAGTTCTGGCTCGACGGCCAGGGCGAACTGTGGGTCGGCCGGCGGCACAGCCTCAGCGAGGCACAGCAGTTGTACGGAGTGCACTGCGCGGACGTCCGTACAGTCGCCGGCGAGCTGGGTGCCGCCACCGGCCCGGTACGCGTGGTGCGTGGCTACGACGCCGCCGTCGAGCACACCCTCACCGACAAGGTCACCGCCGAGCGCGACACCGAGCTGCAGGTCTTCCTCTCCGAAATGCGGCTGGTCAAGGACGACTTCGAGATCGGCGAGCTGGCCTCGGCGTGCGCGTCGACCGCACGCGGCTTCGAGGACGTCGTGAGGGTCCTGGAGAAGGCCGAGGCCACTTCCGAGCGTTACATCGAGGGCACGTTCTTCCTGCGCGCCCGCGTCGAGGGCAACGACATCGGCTACGGCTCCATCTGCGCCTCGGGCCCGCACGCGACCACCCTGCACTGGGTGCGCAACGACGGAGCGGTCCGCTCCGGCGACCTGCTGCTGCTGGACGCCGGCGTGGAGACGCACACCCTCTACACCGCCGACGTCACCCGGACCCTGCCGGTCAACGGCCGCTTCACCGACCTGCAGCGGAAGATCTACGACGCCGTGCACGAGGCGCAGGAGGCCGGCATCGCGGCGGTCAAACCGGGCGCCAAGTACCTCGACTTCCACCAGGCCGCCCAACGCGTGCTCGCCGCCAGGCTGGTGGAGTGGGGCCTGCTGGAAGGACCCGTGGAGCGGGTTCTGGAGCTGGGGCTCCAGCGCCGCTGGACGCTGCACGGCACGGGCCACATGCTCGGCATGGACGTGCACGACTGCGCGACAGCCCGCCGCGAGAGCTACGCCGAGGGCACCCTGGAGCCGGGCATGTGCCTGACCGTGGAGCCGGGGCTGTACTTCCAGCCGGACGACCTCACCGTCCCCGAGGAGTACCGCGGCATCGGGATCCGGATCGAGGACGACATCCTGGTGACGGCGGAGGGCAACCGGAACCTCTCGTCCGCACTGCCGCGCAGCAGCACGGACGTCGAGGCATGGATGGCCGGGCTGATGGCGGGGCCCACGGGCTGAGGCCCGCGGCGAAGCCGCCCGCGGACCTGACGCCCGCGGGCGGCCGACGGGCCGGTTCGGCCCGGTTCCGGGCCCGCATTCCTCAGATTTGCTGTCCGGAATAGGCCGCATTGCATAGCCTGCACGTGTCCGGCGCCTGTCTCGTCAAGAAAGAGAGCACACGTTGGTCACCCTTCGGTTCCGGCCAGGTCTGCTGGCGGCGTTTCCCTTCCTTGCCATGGGCTGCGTCGTCATCGTCGACGTGGCCGCGGGTCCCGGGATCGGCTTCCTGCCGATGATGGCCCTGGGCCCCGCGTTCGCCGGGCTGATCGGAAACGTCCGGCGCAGCGCGCTGATCGGGGCCCTCGCCCTGGCCCTGTCACTGATGCTCAGTTTCTACAATGATCAACTGGGCGAGCGCCGCGGCTACACCACGCTGTTCTCGGTCGCCGGAGTCGTGGTCGCCGGGGTCGCGGCGACCGCGCTGCGGGAGCGTCGCGAGGCCGAACTCGCCAGTGTGCGGTCGATCGCCGAGGCCGCGCAGCGGGTGCTGCTGCGCCCGGTACCGCGCGGCGCCGGACCTCTGCGTGCCGCCGTCTCCTACACCTCCGCGATGGCCGACGCCCGGATCGGCGGTGATCTGTACGAGGTGGTGACCTCGCCGTTCGGGGTGCGGATCATCGTCGGGGACGTACAGGGCAAGGGGCTGGAGGCGGTGGAGACGGCGGCCGTCGTACTGGGCGCCTTCCGGGAGGCGGCGCACGACG
>NZ_JBOHCV010000668.1:0-3289 GCF_050698815.1 Streptomyces sp. | reverse complement strand
AGTGCCACAGCGTGGACCCGCCGCACTGCCGCACCCAGAATCATCTGCAGAGCGACATCTCGCTGGCCACCTGGCAGTACTACCTGGCGACCGACGACACCGCATGGCTGCGCGAGCGCGGCTGGCCCGTGCTCAAGGGGATCGCCGACTTCTGGGCGAGCCGCGTCAGCAAGAACAGCGATGGCAGCTACTCCGTCAAGAACGTCGCGGGCCCCGACGAGTACAGCAACGGCGTCGATGACGGCGTCTTCACCAACGCGGGCGCCGCCAAGTCGCTGCGGCACGCCGCCCGCGCGGCCCGTCTGCTGGGCGAGCAGGCACCGGCGAAGTGGACGAAGATCGCCGACAAGCTGCGCATCCCCTACGACAAGAAGAAGCAGGTCTTCCAGCAGTACGACGGCTACAAGGGCTCGACCATCAAGCAGGCCGACACGGTGCTGCTGCAGTACCCGCTGGAATGGCCGATGTCCAAGCAGTCCGCACGCAAGACCCTCGACTACTACGCCGCCCGCACCGACCCCGACGGTCCCGCGATGACGGACTCCGTGCACGCCATCGACGCCGCGCAGAACGGCGAGCCGGGCTGTGCGACGAACACCTATCTGAAGCGCTCCATCGAACCGTTCGTGCGCGGCCCCTATTCGCTCTTCTCCGAGGCACGCGGCGAGAAGGCGGGCGCCAACGACCCGCTGGCAGGCCAGCCGGCGCAGGACTTCCTCACCGGCAAGGGCGGCTTCCTGCAGGTCTTCACCAACGGCCTGACCGGGCAGCGGCTGCGCGAGGGGAAGCTCAAGCTCGACCCCATGCTGCCGCCCCAGCTGTCCAAGGGCGTCACGCTCAAGGGGCTGCGCTGGCAGGGCCGTACGTACGACATCGCACTCGGCGCGCACCAGACCACTGTGCGGCTGACGCAGGGCAAGCCGTTCACGCTGGACACCCCGCAGGGCGACCAGGTGGTCAGCGAGGGTGTCCCCACAGTGCTCAAGACCCGTCGGCCCGACCTGACTCCGACCGGGAACCTGGCCCGCTGCCGGCCGGCGACGGCGTCCTCCGAGGAGTCCGGCATGTACGCCGGCGCAGCGGTCGACGGCAGCGCGGCCACCTCCTGGACGCCGGACGGCAAGAAGGGCTCGCTCACGGTCCGGCTGAACAAGGCCGTCAGGGACGGCGGGATCACACCGCACTGGACCGGCACCGAGCCGGCGAGCCACCGGACCGAGGTCTCCACGGACGGCGAGCGCTGGCGGGCCGCCGATGACGCCGGCCGGCAGCGGCCGTTCCGCTACGTGCGCGTCTCGGTCACGGCGAAGGACGCGAAGAAGCCCGCCGGGATCGAGGAGTTGACGGTGACGGAGCCGAAGGGCAGGTGACCGGGCAGTCCGGGCGGTGCTCCACCGGAGCGCCGCCCGGCGCCGGACTCGCCGCCGCTCAGGGAGCCGCCCGGCACAGCCCGGCGATGTACTCGTCCACCGTCTGCACCAGGCCGCCGCCCGGCAGCGGCTCCTCACCGGCCCGCCAGTGCACCGCCGACACCTCGTCGTTGGGCGTGAACGGCTGCGGCTCGGCCGTCTCCGCGGTGAACACCGCCCCGTAGAGCACCCGACGGCGCGGCCCGAGCGCGGTGCGGGAATGGCCGACGAAGCGCAGCGCCTCCGCCGGAACCAGTTGACCGGTCTCTTCGCGCAACTCCCGTACGGCCGCGGCCCGGGGTGACTCACCGGGCTCGATGCCGCCCCCGGGCAGCTCCCAGCACTCCCGCTCCCGCTCGTACACCATCAGCACACGCTCTCCGTGCCACAGCACGACCAGCGCGTATCCCAGCGGCGCGTCCTCGAACCGCGCGTCCTCCGGGTGCCGCCGGGCGTCGTGGAAGGAGAGCAGGGCCATGTCGCGGGGCCCGGTGGCCAACGGCTGTGTCGCGGAGTCCGTCATGGCGGCAGCCTAGGGCGTGTTTTGAAAGTAGCGCCGTCCGCCCGATAGGGCGGGGCCCACGGCGTCTGGTGCGTGCAGCCGCAAGGCGGAGGATCGACCTCGTAGTGGGCTACTCGGTCGATTCGACAACGCAGCGGATGTGCGTGCCAGGCGTCGTGGGCCAGGCGGGACTTTCAAAACACGCCCTACGGGCGCCGGCCCAGGAGTTGCGTCACCGCTACCCCGGCCAGTGCTCTGACCTCGCGCGAGAGGTGGGCCTGGTCGGCGTATCCGGCGGTGATCGCGACCTCCGCCAGCGGCGTATCCCCGTCCGCCAGCCGCAGGGCCCGCCGCATCCGCAGCACCCGCGCCAAGTGCTTGGGCCCGTAACCGAAGGCGTCCAGGCAGCGCCGGTGCAACTGCCGTTCACCGAGCCCGACCCGGCGGGCCACCTCCGCAACGCCCCATCCGCGCCCGAGCAGATCCGCGACGGTCCCGGTCACGGACCCGGCGCGTGGCCCGTCTCCGCGGCGCTCCGTCAGCCGCTCGGCCGCGGCCGACTCCAGCACCCGCCCCGGCTGCGGCGCCCCGGCCACCCGTTCAGCCAGCAGCCGCACCGCCCGCTCCGGCCATACCGCGCTGAGCGGCACCCGCTGATCCCGCAGCTCGTACGCCCGTACGCCGAAGACCAGGGGCCCCACTCCCGGCGCGAGGCGCAGTCCGGTGAAGCGGTCACCGGCCTGCTCCCTGCTCAGGTGTGCCCGGCTGTCGGGGCCCGCGACGACCAGCGTCTCGTTCCACAGCAGCAGGTCCATGCAGCCGTCGGGCAGCACCCGCGACTCCCCGCCGGGTGCGTCGGTGCGTGACCACACCACCGCGCCGTCCAGCCGCGAGCGCCGTTCCCGGTACATGACCCCAGCATGCCGCGCGCCACCGACAATCCCGCTGCTCCGGTGCTCACATCCCGCGCGGGCCGGCGCTGAGCGCAGCGTTGCGCGGGGGAAACGGCGGGGATGCGGCCGGGTAACAGGCGCACCGCAGGCTCGTGCCATGACCTTGCGACAGCGTGTGGTGGTGATCGGCGGCGGCATGGCCGGCGCCCGGCTCGCCCAGCAGCTCGACGCCGCCGGCGTGGGAATCGACATCACCGTCGTCGGCGAGGAACCGCACGCCCCGTACAACAGGGTGCTGCTCGCAGACGTGCTCGCCGGGCAGTACGCCCCGGATGTCATCGCGCTGCCGGCCGCCGCAGGCGCCCGGTGGCTGCGCGGAGTGCGCGCCGTCCGCGTCGACCGGGCGGAGCGCCAGGTCGTCTGCGACGATGGCGGCGAGCTCGGCTACGACGCGCTCGTCCTGGCCACCGGCGCCAACCCCGTAC
>NZ_JBOHCV010000667.1:0-9335 GCF_050698815.1 Streptomyces sp. | reverse complement strand
ACCTGGCCGGGCGGGTGCCTGTGTGACCTGCGGTTTCGTCCGGGTTGCCGGCTTCCGGGCATGGTCGAGGGGTGGGTGCTCAGCCGGACTTGAGTATTCGGGCTCAGGCGTGCCGGGGCCGCGCTTTCTACCGTGAGCACATGGGAGCGGAAGAGGAAAGGGAGACCACCGAGGGCCACGACAGGACTGAACAGCGGTGGCAGAAGGGCTGCTTGGTGGCCCTGCTCGTTCTCAGCAGCCTGGTGGTACTGGGCCTGTTGGGCCTCGCCGAGCTGGAGAAGAGCCTGGACGGTTACGGGCAGTTGGAGCAGGGCCCCGATGACTCCTCCGGGAGCGCGGCCGATCCGCTGGCGCCCGGTGCCACCGCGGAGTACGAGGATGGGCTCACCGTTACGGTCAGCGAGCCGCACCGCGAGCCGGGCGGGCGCGCCCACCGTTTCACGCTCACCTACGAGAACGGTACGGACGAAACGCTGAAGCTGGCTCTCGACTCCGGGTACGGGGGCGACCCCCTCGACGTACGCGCCGGAGAGTCTCTCGACGACGACGGACCCGAAGACGGAAGCACGAGCGACTGGCTCAACCAGGAGCAGGCGGCCAGGAAGCTGTCGCCGCCGCTCGGCGAGGATGACAGCGTCACGGTGCCGGTGCGGGTGGCGGGGGACACGAAGGGGATGCCCATCACGGTGGAGGTGACGCCACCGGACGACGGGTACCGGGACACGGCGTACTGGCAGCTCACGCTGGACTGACGTGCTGCCGCAGGGGCGGGTCGCGTGTGTGACACGGCGATCGACAGGGCCGATCACGCCGGCATCAGGCGACGGCCAGGCGAAAGACCTGCCGCGAGCCGCCTTCCGGGCCCGGATCGACAGCCTCGGCAGGGAGGAAACCAAGACCCTCGTAGAAGGCCCGTGCGCTGCTGACGAAGGCACCGGGGTGATCGGCCCCGAATGTGACCACCTCAACAGAGCCCGGGCCCCGTACGAACCTACGCATCGCGTCCGCCATCAGGGCACGACCGACGCCCGTCCTCCGTGCCTGCTCCGAGACGACGAGCCAGCGGACGTGGTAAGTCGGCACCTTCGCTCCGAACAGCAGCCCACCCAGGAGATCCGGGCCCGAGGAAACGGCGACGAGGGCGGTGGACCGGCGAATGTGCTTATGCACGGCGTCATGGAAGCCAAGATCCTCGACCATCGGACCGAACCAGTGCTCGACCTGGGCCGCCAGGCCAAGGAAGCCATCGAAGTCCTGCTCTCCCGCGAGTCTGGCGATCACCCAGGCAGTCTGACAGGAACGAGGCAAACGCTGCCTGACGCGGCACTACAGAGCGATCCAGTAGCGGCGCTTGATACCCACGTCGGTGGTGCGGACGTCCTCCAAGACGCCACCGTTGCGCTCGATGCTGCGCGCCGATCCGACATTGTCGTCGTCGCAGGTGACGAGGACCCGCCCCAGACCGAACGCACGGGCCTCGAGCAGAACCGCCCCGAGGGCCCACGTGGCCAAGCCGCGTCTCCGGGCGGAGGGCCGGATGCTATAGCCGATGTGCCCGCCGACATCGAGCAGAACGGCGTTCAGATAGTGCCGCAGATCGATGGCTCCCAGATAGCTGTCGCCCTCGACGATCCACCAGTGGGTGGCGTGGACGCGCTCTTCTCCCACGGCAACTGACCTGTCCGACTGCTGCTGCAGTTGCTCAACCCACGCCGAGAAGACCTCGGGGCTGTCGAGGCCGGCTTCAGGTGCGAGACGCAACCCGGTCCCGTCCTGATGGGCACCTGGAGACCACTCGTCACGCGCCGCGAGCCATGAGGACTGGAGCCGACCTGTGGGTGTGATCAGTTCAGGCATGCGGGCGACGATAACACTCGTCCGTCCCCTGTGATCAGGCATTTTTCGCTGGTCCGGGCCTACGACTGCTCGCGCATCACACCCGCATGACGCGTGATCACCGACAACCGAGATCTACTTTCACAACAGCCCTAGTTCTTGAAGGCCCTCGCCCATTTACGGCAGGTGAAGTAGCCCCACGGCAGGAAGAGCAGGCCGAAGCACAGCCACCAGAGGGAGCCCAGGGTCGCCCACACGCCGGTCTCCCGGAAGTACCCGTCGGAGCCGACAGAGCCCTCGACCACGTCGAGCTTCGTACCGGCCGGGTTGTCGTCAGTGTTCTCGAGGGTGGCGTCCCGGTTGGCGTACTCCGCCGCGCGAGGGTCGAAGGTGCCACGGCACTTGTAGTCGGGCCATGCCCTGCTGCTCGCCTCGTAGCAGAAGTCCACCGTGAACGTGCCGCGTACGCCGACGAGACCGGTGGCCTGAACCCCCTGTACGCCGTTGACGATCAGCGTCCCGGCACCGACGAGGGTGATCGCGAGACCGAGCATCAGCCCGACGATCCTGTACACCAGCGCCGGCTTCGGCTCTGCCGGTCGCTTCTCGCTCGGCTTATGCGCCGCTGCCTCTCCGCTCACCCGGACACCTTAAGGGTCCGCTCACACCGGGTAGTTGTCGGGCTGGTGTGGGTAGGTGGGTTCTTTCGCGGTGAAACCCGGTCGACCTGGTCACCTCCTGAAGAGACCCTGTGGGCATGGAGTTCATCTGCTTCCACCGCGACCGGCCCGGCTCCGCAGCGCTGCGCGATGAGCTGCTGGAAGAGCACTGGTCCTACATGGACCGGTACGCGAAGGGGATGATCGCCCGGGGCCCGACCCTCGCCGACGACGGCGGTACACCCACCGGCAGCGTGCACATCGTCGACCTGCCCGATCCCGTCGCCGCCCGCGCGTTCGCCTTCGACGAGCCGAACTACCAGGCCGGCGCGTACCGGGACGTGCTGCTGCGACGGTGGCGCAACACGCTGGGGCGCACCATGTGGGACTTTCCCGGCGGCCGGACCGGTGGCAACCGGTACCTGGTGCTCGGTCTCGGCACGGGGCATGCCGCCGACCTCACGGTGCCGCCCGACCGGGACGAGCTGATCGCCTACGGGCCGTTGCTGTCCGACGACGGCGCCACCTGGCTGGGCACGGCGGCGTTGGTCCGGGCTCCGGACCCGGACACGGCACGCGCCCTCCTGACCCCGGACCGGTACGCCAATATCGAGGTGCACAACTGGCAGTTCGGCGGGCGACCGTCATGACCCGAGGGGTCCAGGCCGACGTCGTCCCGGCGAAGCTGTATCGGCGGCGAGCCGACCGGTCCACCGCTGGCCCCACCTCGCGCCGGTGCTGTCCACCAAGACGATCGGCTGCGCTGCTGCCCGCTCGGAATGGGCAGCCGCCGCTCAGCCCCGTGCGCGCAGGGACGGCATGAACAGCACAGCCACCACCACCAGATTCGCCACGGTCCCGAAGGGCAGGTACCACAGCCCGCAGACGGCGAGCACCACAACTGCCCACCAGGCTCCCGGTGTTCCTGCGGCGAAAGCCGCACCGGAGACGAGATAGCCCACCGCGTAGCCGACGAAGACCCATTTGACCAGTAGCGAGCGCGGGTCGAGCCCCACACCGGAGACGAGGTTCGCCCACGGCCCGAGCTGACCGGCATGCGTACCGCTCCTGGGCGTCACGAAGTCACCGGTGAGAAGAGCGTGGATCCCGTCGAAAAGCATCCACCCGCCGATGACCGCGATGAGGGCTACAGCGGCCCATCCAGCCCAGTGCACTGGACACCCCTTCAGGCGGGGTGGGTGGCGGCGTGGCGGAGGAAGGCCGACCATCCGGCCGGGGGGACGCTGAGTATGGGGCCGTCCGTCGTGTTCTTCGAGTCGCGGATGTGGATGACGGAGGGGCAGGCGGCCACCTCTACGCAGTCGCCGCCTGCCGTACCGCTGTAGCTCGACTTGTGCCAGGTGACGGCGATTTCCAGGCAGTTGCCGCCCTCGGTGCCGCTGTAGCTGGACTTGAACCAAGCGAGTTCACTGCTCATAGCTCGTCTGCCACCCTTCTGATGAACCGCGCTGACTCCTCGGCGCTCAGCGCCTGCATGCGGATCATTCCATGGCGTTCGGTCAGTACCTGGAGAGTTTCCGGATCGGCGTAGAGGCAGCGCATCTCGTGCCCTTCCTCGTACGCATACCGCGCGTGCTCTTCGGTCTCCAGCAGTACGAAGGCTCCGTCCAAACCGGCGTGGGCTCCGGCATCGGCCGGGAGTACTTGGAGCGACACGTTGCGATACTCGCCCAACTTCAGCAGGTGATGGAGCTGGCGGCGCATGACATCGCGCCCGCCCACCATGGTGAGTAGCGCAGCCTCGTAGATGACGAAGCTGAATACCACGGTCGGTTTGCCAGCGAGCATCCCTTGCCGTTGCATCCGAGCAGCCAGCCGCTGCTCGATCGTCTCGTCGTCCAGCGGCGGGCAGTATGCGTGCAGCAGCGCACCCGCGTACTCGTCAGTTTGCAGAAGGCCGGGCACGAGCAACGGCTGGTACGAGTGCAACGCGACCGCCGTCGCCTCCGCTTGCATGAACTCGTGGGTACGTGCCGGGTACTTCTCTGGTTCCAGGTATTCCGAGGCGGCCCGGAGTTTGCCGCCCGCGTCGCACATATCGTCGGCGACTTCGAGGACGCGGCGGGCGCATTTGCGGCGGCCCTGTTCCATGGATTTGATGGCGTCGTAGCCGTAGCAGGCTTCGCGGGCCAGGTCTTCGCGGCTGACGCCGGCCTGGATGCGCCAGCGTTTGAGCTGGTTGCCGCAGTAGCGCCAGGCCGCGGGCGGTTGGGTGTTGTCGATGGTCATGGTGCTCACCGTCCGTCCCTGCCGGCACGCCACGCTGCGTACCGGGTTCGTTACGGACGAGCGTATGCACACGTCAGCGCGGTGCGGGCGGGAATGACGGAAGTCCGTCTCTTGACCCCGCGGCGCCATAGGTAACGGCAGCGACGCCGTCACCTATGGCCTGGCCGCGCGCCGTTCGGGAACGCGGTCAGTGAACCGAGCGGGTACTCAGGTCCAGGGGTTGGTGCAGGAGCTTGACCAGGCGTGGCGGCTGATCTTGTCGTTGGCGTTGGCCCCGCCCGTGAAGAAGTTGCGGGTCAGGTTGTCGACGTAGAGCTCGCCGTGGGACAGGCAGCCCACGCCGTTGCTGCCGCCCAGCGCGCCCTGATAGAGCAGGACGTTGTCGACGCTGCCGGCGACGCCGGTGTTCAGCACCGACGACGCCTTGTCGTTGTCCGAGCCCCGGAACGCCCCCGAGCCGTCGGCCCAGTTGGAGTCGTTGCCCCTGTCCTCGCCGAGCTCCCCGCGGCAGTCCGAATCAGTGTAAGCCCGGAAATACCCGTCACCCGCGTAAAGCTGGTAAAGGCGGTCGCAGTTAGGCCCCGTGACGCGCTCCGGGGCCGCCTGGGCCGACCCGGCGAACAAGGTACTCGCCGTCGCGGTGACTGCCGCTGCCATCAGGACTGCGCGCATTTTGCGCATGGTGTCTCCTTCATTTCTCGATGGGTGATCGGTGTGCTGGTCATGTGGTCCGGGCGCGGTCGACGTGCACGGGCAGCCGGCTCAGTCGCGGTCGTCGATCCGCTTCGCCTGTCGAAGGGCCGCCAGTTTCAGCCGGTTGCTGGTGGCGATCTCGTCGGCGTACCGATCGCGAACAGGTCCGCCGTACTCGCGATCCAGCCGGGAAAGAGTGCTGGGCAGGGAGGACTTACGGGCGCACTCGGCCTCCGCGACGGCGAACTCCACCTCGACGGCGTGTGCCTTGGAGGTGCTGAGTCCCTTGGTCCGCTCGCGGGCCTCGGCACGGGCGGCCTCCGGGTCCGCGAAGTCGCGGCCCAGCGCGTCGCGCATGCACCGTGACCACGCTTTCAGCCCCTTGGCGAAGCGCGGATCGCGCCTGATCTTCGCGTCGTACACCGGGACGAGATTCGTGGCGATCTTGTCGGTGCGGAAGAAGACCCTCGTGTCGCCGTACAGCTCCTCACGGGCCGAGTGCTCGCAGCCGCCGTCCAGTGTCCGGACGGCGCCTCCGGCCGGCAGCCGGACGGAGAGCATGGGCGTGTCCGGCCTGCCGCCCAGTGCGTGGGAGAAGCGCTTCCGTTCGGCCGGAGACAGACGCTTGCGGTAAGCGAGGTTCGGGTCGTGTTTCTTCGCGGCGAAGAACGCCCGCTTGAGCCGTCCGCCGTACCCGTGCTCGCGTGCCCACGCCACGTCGTCCTTGACGAAGCTGTGGGTGAAGGCCCGTACGGTGTCGGCGTCGGCCGGCGGCGCCACCCAGTACCGGAAGCCGTTTCGCTTCATGCACCGCTGGATCAGACGCTGTTCGGCCTGCTCGACGCGCGCCTGCTCGGTCTTGGTGAGGGCGCGGGACGGGCCTTCGCTGGCAGCCGGCGCTGCCGAGCCTCCCGTACAGCCCGACAGTGCCGTCAGGACCGCGGCGCTCGCGGTGGCGATGGCCATGGCGGTCAGGGCATTGGTGCGGCCTCGCATGGTGTCCCCCCGTGATTCCCCGTTGTCGTGCCGTGCCAGCGTGCCGGGAGCCGCCCTGCCGCCGCGACACACTAAAAACCTGCTTTTACGCATCGATCGGCGTGCCCGGCGGACTCTCCAGGAGGGTGAGCCCCGCGGGGGTGATGGTGTGCAGCATGTTCCTGCTGCGCCGGACACTCAGCAGCAGGCCGGCCCGGCGCAGGACGGCGGTGTGGTAACTGGCGTCCTGCGCGGAGATGCCCAGCCGCTCGGCGAGTTCGCCGGTGGTACGGCCGCCGGTGACGTCCTCCAGCACGGCGGCACGGGTTTGCCCGATGAGAGCTGCCAGCCCGGCGCCGCGCGCCGGCGTGCCGCCTCGGGACGTGACCCAGCCGAGTGGGTGCTGGATGGGGTAGACGAGGGTCGGAGTCATGTCGGGGTCGGCCAGCGTGACGGGTCTGCGGGTGCAGAAGAAGGACGGCTGGAGCAGCAGTCCCCGGCCTTCCAGCGGCACGACTCGGTGGACCGGATAGTCGGCCTCCAGCACCGGGGGTTCCCAGCGCAGGACGGGTCTGAAGCTCGCCAGAAGTCCGTCGATCCCGCCCTCCAGCACCGCTCGGGTGCGGATGGCGCGGTCGGCCTCCACCTGCGCCCGGATCTGCGGCCAGAAGGGGGCGAGGGCGTGCCGGTGGTATCCGCACAGAGCGGCCCGCAACCGGCGCAGGGTCGCCGTATCCCCGTCGGACAGGGTCCGGATGTCGGCTGACAGCGGACGTGATCGGTCCCGCGAGGCATCGAGTCTGCCCAAGTCCCTTCGCAGAGCCGTCCTTGCCGTGCCGAGCACGGTCTCCACCGCGCTCGCCAGGTCGAAGCGGCCGTCGAGGTCAGGTGTGAGGAAGTCTGGCGAGTAGCCGGACGGTGGCAGCAGCTCGGCCAGCAGCCGGCTCGCCGCGGGCAGCTGCGGCCGGGCTCTGCGGCGCCACTCTCCGAACACCAGAGGCGCTTCCCTGGTGATGAGGACCTGGAAGCTGTTGGTGATCTCCCAGAGTGGATCGGGCGCTGCGGCGACGCGGATACGTGCGATGTCCTCACTGGTGAAGTGCACCCGCAACATGGCTTTCTCCCCCATGGCTGTCGTCAATGGGGAGCTGGGTGTCCAGAGCCTTTTCAGCGGAGCCGGGTGGTCAAATCCGGCCACACGTCGGGACGTGCGTCAGCCGCGTCCCGGAGGGCAGCGGGGCGGCGGGGCGGCGCGGCAGCCCCCCGTGAAGCCGCGCCGAGCCCCGTTGCGGCAGCCGACACCACCATCGCGTCTCTCTCCCGGCGACACACGGTCGATTCCTGCCGTCCTGTGCCAGGTTTCCTGCCGTCCTGTGCCAATTGCGTCAGCCTGCTGCAGATCGCGGCGAGGAGCATCCCCTGCGGAGAGGCGCAAGCACTGCTCCCCGGGGAGCAGGCGCGGGGCCGGGGTCCGCCATGCCTCCCGCGGTCGCTCACCTCGTTTCGTTCCCCGGGCGGTCCGGCCGCGCGTGACGTGCACAATCCGGGGCGTCCGCACTCCCCAACGAGGTCTTCTTCGACCGTTCCGCGCTGTTGTCCGCCTCGGCGCACTGACGCGCCGCAGACGCCCGTGACCCGCCGTGGAATGATCCCGTCGCAGTATGTGTGCCGGTTTCGACGGTTGAGGGGAACGATGTACGCGATATCCCTGGGTGATGGCGGAGCGGAGCTGCGCCCGCTCGAGCCGTGGCGGGCCGAGGAGTTCCTGGTGCACATGGACCGGGGGCGGGAGTTCATCGGGCAACACGTCGGGCTGCCG
This sequence comes from Streptomyces sp., assembly GCF_050698815.1. GTDB lineage: Bacteria > Actinomycetota > Actinomycetes > Streptomycetales > Streptomycetaceae > Streptomyces. The sequence goes on along the minus strand of NZ_JBOHCV010000667.1, from coordinate 1,103 downwards.
GACGTCGTCACGGACCTGGAGTCGAGCCGTTTGTACCTTCAGTCGTACGCGGAGAAGGCCGCCGCCGACAAGGGGCGGATCTACGGCATCTGGACGGACGGCACCCTCGTCGGCGGGGTTCTCTTCGTGACGATGGACGTCGAGAACGGCAACGCCGAGGCAGGCTGCTGGCTGGAGCCGTCGGCGGCGGGCAAGGGGCTGGCGACCAGGGCCGCACGCGTGATCATCGACTGGGCCATCGAGGAGCGCGGCATCCACCGTGTGGAGTGGGTGGTCTCGGCGGCGAACGAGCCCAGCATCGCCGTGGCCCGGCGGCTGGGGATGTCGAAGGACGGTGTGCTGCGGGAGAGTTACCGGTACCGGGGGAGGCGGCACGACATGGAGGTCTGGTCGGTGCTCGCGCCGGAGTGGCGGGCGGGCTGAGCGGTACGCGACGCCGCGTACCCGGGTGGTTACTGGCCGGCGTAGCGCGCAGGTCAGCACGGTGGGGGCCATGGATGACGGAACCTCGCGTACGTACCGGCTGCTGCCCTGGCCCAACCGGGACGGCAACCCCTGCTACCTCTCCTCCGACGGTAACGGGCTGATCGACACGCTGGCCGACGAGATGGAGGAGATGCAGCTCGCGCTGGGAGCGGAAATCCTCGGCCATGCCGGTGAGTTGCTGGCCGCGGAAGGGGTCGGTGAGCAGGAGCTGCGGTTTCTCGCGGAGCGGCTGGGGGAGTCGCTGCGGGACGCGTTGCGGGTAGCGGAGTCGCGGGGTGGGCGGCTGCGGGAGTGAGCCGGTGACGTACCGGCCGGTCACCTCGCGGTCGGCAGGCGTAGGGCACGGGCTCGTGTTGTCATCGATGGAATGGCCGGGACACACCGTCCCGATGCCGGATGAGGGAGGAGAGTGGGATGAGCGAATCGAGGAGCTTGCGGGCCCGGGACATCATGTCCACGGACGTGCGGTGCGTAGGCGAGCAGGAGACACTGCGGGACGCGGCCAGGATGATGCGCGATCTGCGAGTCGGCGCTCTCCCGATCTGCGGGGAGGACCAGCGGCTCAAGGGTGTGGTCACCGACCGCGACATCACCATTCGCTGTTCGGCCGAAGACCG
>NZ_JBOHCV010000666.1:0-1682 GCF_050698815.1 Streptomyces sp. | reverse complement strand
CCACGGTGCTGGACGGCGCCGTCATCGAAACCGGCGCCGAGGTGCGGGACTCACTGATCGGCGCGGGCGCCCGGGTCGGGGCCGGCACGCTGCTCGACGGCGCCGTGGTCGGGGACGGTGCCGTGGTGGGCGAGGGCAACGAACTGCGGGACGGCATCCGCGTCTGGTGCGGTGCGCGGATTCCGGCGGGGGCGGTGCGCTTCTCCTCGGACCAGTGACCGGGTACCGGTCACCAGTGACTGGTACCCGGTCACGCTCGTCGCGCCTACGCTGTCGGGCGTGTCTGCCACCCGGATCTGGACCGCACCCGAGCCGTATGACCTGCGGAGCTGTCTGCGCGTGCTGCGGCGCGGCCCGTACGACCCCTGCTACCGCGTCGAGGGCGGTGCCGTCTGGCGGGCGACCCGTACGCCGGACGGGCCCGCGACACTGCGCATCACGGCGGACGCCGGGGCCGCGGCCGTACGGGCGGAGGCGTGGGGCCCGGGCGGGCAGTGGGCCCTGGACCGGTTGCCCGCGCTGCTCGGCGCGGAGGACGACCCGTCGGCCTTCACCGCCCACCACCGGCTGACCCGGGAAGCGCACCGTCGTCATCCCGGGCTGCGGCTGGCCCGTACCGGTCTGGTCATGGAGGCGCTGATTCCGTCGGTGCTGGAGCAGAAGGTCACCACCGATGAGGCGTACCGCGCCTGGCGGCTGCTCGTGCGCAGGCACGGGGAGCGCGCGCCCGGCCCGCACGACGGGATGTACGTGATGCCGGAGCCCCGCGCGTGGTGCCTCATACCGTCCTGGGAATGGCACCGCGCGGGCGTCGACAGCAAACGCTCCGCCACGGTCATCCGCGCCGCCCGGCGCGCCCCGCGTCTTGAGGAGGCGGCGTCGATGGAGCTGGCGGCCGCGATGACCCGCCTCCAGCTCATCCCCGGCATCGGCCCCTGGACCGCCGCCGAAACCCTGCAGCGCAGCAACGGCGACCCCGACGCCCTCACCGTCGGAGACCTCCACCTGCCGCGCATCATCGGCTACTCGCTCACCGGTGCCCGGAACACCGACGACGCCGGGATGCTGGAACTGCTGGCCCCTTACGAGGGACAGCGGCACCGCGCGGCACGGCTGATCATGCTCACCGGCCGCGGCCCGGCCCGTCGGCAACCCCGGTTCCCGGTCGGCGACATCGCCCGGCTGTGAACACCGCCGTTCGCCCCGGCGCGCGTGCGTCGGCGTGGGTCAGCGCACCTCGATGAAGTCGCCGACTGGCCGGGGCGGGCGCTCCCGCGGGGGCGCGGCCGGGTGGCCCACGGCGACGGCGCCCATCGGATCCCAGTCGTCGGGCAGCTTAAGCACCTCGCGCACCACGTCCCGGCAGAACATCGTCGAGGACACCCACGCCGACCCGAGCTGTTCCCCCGCCAGCGCCACCAGGAAGTTCTGGATGCCCGCGCCGTTGGCCACGACGAACATCTCCCGCTCCGCGGCGGCCCGTCGCGGGTCCGGGTAGGCGTGCGATCCGTCCATCACCAGGCACGGCACCACCAGACACGGCGCGCCCCGCAGTACGTCGCCGCGCCGGATCCGCTTGGCGATGCTCTGCTCGCTCTTGCCGTCCGCGCGCAGGTCCGCGATCCACTGTTCGCGCATCGCGTCGAGCAGCCGAAGCCGCGACTCCGCCGACTCCAGCAGTA
>NZ_JBOHCV010000665.1:0-1938 GCF_050698815.1 Streptomyces sp. | reverse complement strand
CCGCATCACCGGGCCCGTCCGCGATACCGGCCCACAGCGTCCGGTCCCCGAACCGGCCGCCCCCGGCCAGCCGCAGCCGCAGCGGACGGCGGCGCCCGGCGGCCCGGGTGAGCCGCTCCCGCAGCTCGGGCAGCAGGTCGTCGGCCACGTCACCATAGAAGGCGAGGGTGAGGTGCCAGCCCGCCCGTTCGGTCCAGCGCAGCCGGTCCGCACCCGCCAGAGTCCGCATCTCCTTTACGGCACCCGCGAGTTGGCCGGGTCCGTCGAGAACATCACCGGGCGGCAGCAGGGCCGCGAAGAGTCTCATGCGGCAAGCATGATGCCTACAAGAAGCGGCGCAGCGGCTTGGTCGCCGCTTCCTGCACCCGCTGTGCGGCGGACCTGCGCCGCCAGTGCTTCTGCGTGATGGGGCTGCTCTCGGCGAGGTCCTCGGTGAAGTGCCGGTCCAGCGTCTCGGTGAACGACTCGTCCATGACGGCGAGCATGACTTCCTCGTCGTGGTCGAGCGAGCGGCGGTTGATGTTGGTGGACCCGATGAGCGAGACGACGCTGTCGATGGTGACGACCTTGGCGTGCAGCATGGTCGGCTGGTACTGCCAGACCCGGATCCCCGCGTCCAGCAGTTCCGCGTAGTACCGCTCACCGGCCAGGCGGGAGACGCGCTTGTCGATGTACGGGCCGGGCAGCAGGATGTCCACTTCCACGCCGCGCCGTGCCGTGGCGCACAGCAGTTCGGTGAAGCGGTCGTCGGGCGCGAAGTAGGCGGTGGCCAGCCGCACGCGTTCCTGCGCCGACTCCAGCACGACGCGCAGCAGCGTCTGCATGTCCTGCCAGCCGAAGCTGGCCGAACCCCGCACCACCTGGACGACGGACGATCCCGCGCTGTCCTGCTCGACGAACCGGTCGCGGTCGTCGAAGAGATCACGGTGGCACTCGGCCCAGTTCTGGGCGAAGGCGGCGCCGATGCCGTCGACGGCGGGGCCGCGTACCTGGATGTGGGTGTCGCGCCACTCGTTCTCGTTACGCGCGTCGCCGCACCATTCCTCGGCGATGCCCACCCCGCCGGTGAAGGCCGTGGTCTCGTCGACGACCAGCACCTTGCGGTGGCAGCGGTGGTTCTGCTTGGCCGGGGAGCTCCACATCGGCTTGCGGAACCACACCACCTGGACGCCGGCGTCGGCCATGTCGTCGAGCAGGTGGCGCTCGATCAGCCGGCTGCCGAATCCGTCCAGCAGCAGCCGGACCCGCACCCCCTGGCGGGCCCGTTCGGCCAGCGCGGCGGCGAAGTTGTGCGCGACCTCGCCGCGCCAGTACACGAACGTCATCATGTCGATCGTGTACTCGGCGGCCCGGATCGCCTCCAGCATCGCGGGGAAGATCTCGTCCCCGTTCCTCAGCACCCGCAGGTCGTTGCCCTCCGTGGCGGCGACGCCTATCAGACGCTCCAGGCGCCTGCGTATCTGCTGCTTGCGCTCGGCGGCCGCTGCGGCCCGCGGCGGCGTGTCGTCGGCGCGGGCCGACTCGGCGATGCTCATGCTGGTCACCATACGGTCCGGAATCTCACGCGGCGGTGGCCACCCGGTCACGCTCGCGTGAAGGTGTCTCCGCCGGTTCCTCACCCGCCACGGCCCGCGGCACGAACCTCACGTGCCGGTGCCCGCGCCGCAGGTCCAGCCGCAGCCGCAGGCCGCAGGCCCGGGCCAGGATCAGGCCGACGCCGACCGCGATGACGGCCGAGACGAGACCGCCGGAGAGAAAGCCGACCCGGGCGCCGAAGGTGTCGGTGATCCAGCCCATCAGAGGCCCGCCGATGGGTGTGCCGCCGACGAAGACCATCATGTAGAGGCTCATCACCCGGCCTCGCATCGCCGGGGCCGAGGCGAGCTGAACGCTGGAGTTGGCCGTGACGTTGAAGGTCAGACCCATGATGCCAATGGG
>NZ_JBOHCV010000664.1:0-8705 GCF_050698815.1 Streptomyces sp. | reverse complement strand
CCGGCGCAGGTCAATCATGAAATTATTTTGCACACACCACCCGCAAAATGTGCAATAGACCGCAACGGTCGCCCGGGGTCATCCTGATGCCATGAACACCAACACGAACACCATCGTTTCCCGGCACGCCACCAGCGAGGGCGTCGTGGTCTGGAGCCGCTGCGTCTGCGGACGGCTTCAGATGGTCCTGGTTCCCATCGGCATTGGCGGCAGGGGACTTGCCGCGGGCGGACACGACATCCAGTGCCCCCACTGCGGCCGCTAGGTCGGCAATCTGGAGGTGCAACGTGAGAACCGACTGGTCACAGAGATCGTGCTGTGGCCCCCGGCGGGCTACCAGCCGAAACGCCGGTCCACCTCTGCGGCGAACTCCTCGAAGGTCAGCACGTCGTCACCGTTCTTGTCTGCGGCGTCGAACAGAGCCGACGAGGCATCCGCGTCCCCCACACCCCAGAACGGCAGATCACCATGTGCGGCGAGGGTCGGGCCCTTGGTCCGGATCGCCGTGATCACCTCGGCGCGGGTCAGTTCGCCGTCGGCCTTCAGATCGAGCGCGTCGAACAGCTTGCGAGCCTTCTCGCTCATCGCAGAGTCTCCGTTCCCATGTGCGGCCCTGGCTCCGCATCCTACTTTCGGCCCTGGCCCTGGCCCTGGCCCGCGACCGTGACTTCGATGCGAGTGAGGCCATCCGTTCGCTCCCGGTCGGCGGCCGACTCAGTAACCGGCTGGGCGCACGAGGCCTGTCTCAGCGTGGGCGCCCAGGGATTCCGCCGCTACCTCGAGGAAGACCAGCGGAACGAGGCCCGGCCTGCACGGCCGGGCCCCGTGAGCGGGCGGGATGACCGCCGGCTACAACTCCTTGATCCGCACGTCGCGGTAGGAGATCACGTCGGTCACCCCGTGCACCTGGAGGCCGACGTAGCCCGACGCGTAGCGGCGCCCGTCCGTGCCCGGGTCGCCGTTCCGCGGTGGCTCGAAGACCTGGCCGGCTTTGTTGTCGAACTCGTTGATCAGCACTCCGTTCCGGTAGATGGAGTAGCTCTGGCCGACCACCTTGATCTCGTAGTCGTTCCAGGTGTCCTTGGGGGTGACGCCCGCACCGCCGAGACCCACCCGGTCGAAGCCGTAGACCGAGCCGGTCTTGTACATGTCGCCGTCGGGCCTGTCGAGGATCTGCAGCTCATGCCCGTACTTGATGGCGACCCACTCGGGCCGGGACTCCTCGGGGTTGTCGTGGACCCACGGGAAGCGGGCGAAGACGCCGGAGTTGGCGTTGCCGTCACCCGGGGCGTCGTCACGGAACTGCAGCTTCAGTGAGTAGTCGCCGTACTTCCGCTTCGGATACCAGAGCATGCCCATGCCCTCGGCCTTGGTGCTGCTGGTCATGCTGCCGTCCGGGTTGAGGCCGAAAGCGCCGCCGCCCACGTGCTGCCACCGGTCGAAGGACGCCTGGCTGCCGTCGAACAGCTTCGTGTAGCCGGTCTGCTGGCCGGGCTTGCCGATCCCGGACTGCTTCGCGGCACTGTTGATCAGCCGGTGCTCCCGCTTGTCGAGCACCTTGTCCTTGAGCAGCGCGCCGGTGACCCCGGTGACGTGCTTGAGGAACAGTGCCTGCGAGGACCAGTCCTTCTCGTCCTCGATCAGCTCATTGATCATGCAGCGGTTACGGGTGACCCGGTTGGGCACGCCCGTGTCGATGTCGCCGACGAAGACGGTCAACCGCTCGTCGTACTCCGGGCAGTTGGGCGCGGGGACGCCGCCGCCCGGGACCACCTCGAAGGACTCCGAGACGGCCTGCGAGGTGTTGCCCGCCTTGTCGGTCGCCCGGTGCGCCACGCTGTGATGACCGACCCTGTCCACCACGACCGGATCGGCGTAGGCGAGGAACGGCCCGCCGTCGAGGGAGTATTCGGCCTTCTCGACACCCGAACCCTCGTCGGTCGCGGTGATGCTCACCGTGGCCTTGCCGAGGAAGGCGCCGTCGGAGTTCTTCTCGCCCTCCGCCTTCGCCGTCGTCTCCGGCGGTGTGGTGTCCTCGGCGGGCTGCTCGACGACCGTGAACGACACGGTCTTGGTCGCGGCCGCGTTGCCCGCCTTGTCGGTGGCCCGGTAGCGGACGGTGTGGGCTCCCGGCTCGTGCGTCATCACCGGCGCCGTGTAGGGCTGGAACTCGCCCTCACCCAGGGCGTATTCGATGGTATTGACGCCCGACCCGGCGTCCGAGGCGGTGACGGTGACGGTGGCCATGCCCACGTACGAGCCCTCCGCGTCCTGTTCGCCGTCCACCGTCGCCGACGTCTCCGGCGGCGTGGTGTCGTCCGTCGGCGGCGCGACGACGGTGAACTCCACCGTCTTCTCCGCCGCGATGTTGCCCGCCTTGTCGGTGGCTCTGTAACGGACGGTGTGCGCGCCGACTTCATGGATCATCACCGGCTTGGTGTACGCCTGATAGCCGCCGTCGCCGAGCGCGTATTCGATGGTGTTCACGCCCGAGCCGGCGTCGGTCGCGGTGACGGTGACCGTGGCCATGCCCACGTACGCGCCGTCGGCGTTCTTGTCACCCTCGACCTTCGCCGCCGTCTCCGGCGCCGTGGTGTCCTCGCCGCCGCCGTCGGTGACCACGAGGGTGCCCTGCATCTGGCCGTGCCCCGGGATCGTGCAGTGGTACTTGTACGTGCCCGGGGTGAGCGTCACCTCCACGGAGTGCTTGCCGCCCTGGGAGTCGGAGGGGTTGGCGAGGATGTTGACGTTCACGTCGTCGTTGTAGTCGGGATCGGAGGTGACGAAGGTGAGGGTGTGCGGCATCGAGGTGGTGTTGCCGGTCGCCTCGCTGTTCTCGAAGACGATCGTCGCCGCACCGGCCACGGCGGTCGCCGGTGCCGAGGTGTACTTGGTGATGTCGTCGCTCGCGGTCCAGTTCAGCACCTGCTCGGCCTGCGCGCCGGCTTCCTGCCCCGGCTGCTGTCCGTAGGCCGCGGAGGTCAGCCCGAGCACCATCACCAGTGCCGCGAGCAGCGCGGTGACGACGGTACGGGCCGGCGTCCTGCGTGCCGTTGCGTTCGCGTTCATCGGGCCGCCGCCTTCCCGATCACGTCACCCGGAGCGGGAGTGGCCTTTCCGCCCTGGTACGTCACCCGCCACAGCGCCGACTTGTCGTCGGAGGTGAAGAAGCCGCGCCCGTAGTCCAGGACGTAGAGCGAGCCGTCGGGACCGAACTTCCAGTCCATCAGGTTGCGGATTCCCTTGTCGCCGATCGGGACGATCTTGCGCAGGCTCTCGGCGTGTACGGGCAGCGCGCCCTGCTCGTCGCCGTCCGGCATCACCACGGCGTGGCGTGGCTGTTCCGAGTCGTAGAAATCACCCACGAACCACTTCCCGTCCCAGTACGCGGGCCACTTCACCTTCGAGGCGACGGTCTTGTCGAAGCGGTAGACGGGGCCGTCCATGGTCGCCTGGCCGCCGCCCTTGAGCCAGGGGAGCAGGAGCTTCTGCTCGTCCTTCTTGTAACTGGGGACGCCGTTCTCGTCGCGCGGATAGTCCGGGGCGCCGCCCTGCGGCGAGTACCAGATGTTGTTGGGCTGGGCCGGCGGGATGTCGACCAGCCCGTCGTTGTTGGGCGACTCGTTCTTCAAGTTGTCGCAGTCGTACCAGCCCAGCGGCTTGCTCGGGTCCGGCAGATTGCGGTCGCGGTAGGGCTGCTTGTTGCCCATGCAGTACGGCCAGCCGTGGTTGCCCGCCTTGGTGATCTTGGCGAACGTGTCGTACTTGGCCGGGCCCCAGGTGGTGCTGGGCTCGCCCGCGTCGGGGCCGACCCAGCCCGCGTAGAGCGTGTCGGTCTTGGCGTCGACGGAGATACGGGCGGGGTTGCGCACGCCCATCACGTAGATCTCGCCGCGGGTCTTGCCGCCGCCCTCATCGGTCTCCTTGCCGGTGAAGAGGTTGCCCTCGGGCAGCGTGTAGGTGCCGTCGGCCTCGGGGTGGACGCGCAGGATCTTGCCGTTGAGGTTGTTGGTGTTGCCTGCGGTGCGGCGCGCGTCGGCGAAGGAGACGCCCTTGTAGTCGGGCTCGGGGTTGTTGCCGGAGTAGCCCTCGCTGAACCGTGAGGAGTTGTTGTCGCCGGTGGCGATGTAGAGGTTGTTCTTGGAGTCGAAGGCCATGCCGCCACCCGAGTGGCAGCAACTGTGCACCTGCACGGGCCAGTTGAGCAGGACCTTCTCCGAGGACGTGTCGAGTTTGCCGGTCTTGGCATCGAGGGTGAATCGGGAGACGCGGCGCTCGGCGATCCGCTTGTCCCGGTCCAGTTGGGAGTGCGGGGTGTAGTGCAGATACATCCAGCCGTTGTCGGCGAAGTCCGGGTCGAGTGCGATGCCGAGCAGGCCCTCCTCGACCTTGACCAGTTCGTCCCCGCCGCCCTTGTTGCCGAAGACGCTGAGCGAGCCGACGAGGGTGGCCTTCTTCGTCTCCGGGTCCCACATGTGCACGGTGCCCTGGCCCTTGCCGATCTCCGGGTCGGCCCAGTCGGTCACCACGGGCGCGTCGCCGTCGCCGCCGCCCCGCCCGATGTAGAAGACCCGGCCGTCCTCGGCGGTGTCCAGGCCGTGCGGTTCGCCGATCTGGTCGGACTGGCCGGGCTGGTTGGGCGTCGTGACGCGCTCGGCCTTGTAGTTCGAGGTGACGGTGGCCTGGCAGTCGGCACGCGCCAGCCGCGTCGTCCACAGCAGCGCGCCGCGCAGATGGGTGCGGAAGTCCGCCTCCTGGTAGCTGTCGACGGTGCCGCCCATGCCGGTGTAGAAGGACCGGCCGCCGTCGTAGTCACGGCACCAGGAGATGGGGTGGTCCCAGCTCTGTGCACCCTCCCCGGGCGCGTAGGTGTTCTCCCGTACGCGGGCGACGGTGTGCACCGAACCGCTGGGGTTCGTCTTCCAGTTGAGCCACTTGTCCGGCCGCTTCCACTCCTTGGACAGGCCCTTGGTGGCCGGGTTGCGGCGGTCCCCGGTCTCGACCGTGGCGCGCTGCGCCTTCCCGGGGCTGGTGGCCGCCGGCCGGGCGCCGACCAGGCCGGTGAACCAGTCGGAGTAGGGCTCGGCGCGGGCCGCGTCGTGGATGCCGAGGAAGCCGCCGCCGGCCTCCATGTAGCTCTCCAGGCCGGCTTCCTGCGCCGGATCGAGCACGTCACCGTCGCCGGTGAGGAAGACGACCGCGTTGTAGCGGCCGAGCTTTTCGGTAGCGAAGACCGAGGGGTCCGCGGTCGCGGTGATCGTGAACCGCTGGGCGCCCGGGCCCTGTTGCCCGATCTTCTCGATCGCCTCGATCCCGGCGTCGACGGTGGGCGACTCCTCGCCCGTCGAGCCGTGGAAGACCAGCACCCGGACGTTCTCGCCGCCCGGCGGGCTGGGGAGCCGCAGTTCGGGTACGGACGGGTCGGGTGCCGGGCCGGCCAGGGCCGGGCTGCCGCCGAGCAGGGCGGCGCAGAGCGCCCCCGCGACCGGTGCCGCCAGCCAGTCGTGCCGGAACCTCAGTCGTGACGTGCTCAACCCTCTTCGGTGCGAAGGCTTTTGATGCGGTATCAGCCGCATGACTGCTCCACCCCTCTTCGGCCACGGAAACGACGATGAAGCTAGACCCCTTTCGGTGGAACGCCAAGGTCTATGACCGCATTTCAACAAACTTTGTCCTGGATATGGATAAACGAAGATCGTGGCGCTACCGTCCCTGTCGGCTCACACCTCAACTCCTCAGCGCATACGAGCACTTCAGGCCGCCGCCGAAGGGAGCACGATGACCGAGACCCACGCCGACATCGCCCGCCGCAGCTTCAGCAGACGACTCCTCGCCGGTTCGGCCGCCGCCGCGATCGGACCGGCCGTCCTGAGTACCGCCACCGCCGCCACCGCGGCACCGGCCACCGCAGCGGCACCCACCGCCGCCGCGGTGCGGCGCGCCGGACCCGGCGGCGAGGTACGTCACATGAAGCTCTACGCCGAGAAGCTGGCGGACGGTCAGATGGGTTACGGGCTGCAGAAGGGCAAGGCCACCGTCCCCGGGCCGCTGATCGAGCTGATCGAAGGGGACACCCTGCACATCGAGTTCGAGAACACCATGGACGTCGCGGTCAGCCTGCACCCGCACGGCGTGGACTACGACAGGGCCAATGACGGCACCAAGATGAACGACAGCGTCGTGGAACCGGGCGGCACCCGCACCTACACCTGGCGCACGCACGCCCCCGGCAAGCGCAAGGACGGCACCTACCGCCCGGGCAGCGCCGGCTACTGGCACTACCACGACCACGTCGTGGGAACCGAGCACGGCACCGGCGGCATCCGTGCGGGGCTCTGCGGGCCGCTGGTGGTGCGCAGAGAAGGCGACATCCTGCCGGACGAGCAGATCACCATCGTCTTCAACGACATGATGATCAACAATCTGCCCAAGGGTCCGGACTTCAAGGTCACCGTGGACGACCGGGTCGAGATCGTCATGATCACGCACGGTGAGTACTACCACACCTTCCATGTACATGGTCACCGCTGGGCCGACAACCGCACGGGCCTGCTCGCCGGGCCCGACGACCCCAGTCAGGTCATCGACAACAAGATCACGGGCCCGGCCGACTCCTTCGGCTTCCAGATCATCGCCGGTGAGGGGGTCGGCGCCGGGGCGTGGATGTATCACTGTCATGTCCAGAGCCATTCCGACATGGGCATGGCCGGGCTGCTGCTCGTCGCCAAGCCGGACGGAACGGTCCCCGGTCACGATCCGCATCATTGATCCCGGAGGTGTGTTAAGGTGAACGAGTTGCAGTTTTGGTACCCATAACTTGTGTGCGCCTGACGGTTGTGACCTTCAGGCGCATTTTTGTTTTCCGGTCTTACTGGATGGGTCATCGCGGCGACGGAGCTCCGCGCAGTGTGGAGCACCAGCATTCCCCTGAAGGAGATCGACATGGCATCTGGCACCGTGAAGTGGTTCAACTCGGAAAAGGGCTTCGGCTTCATCGAGCAGGAGGGTGGCGGCGCTGACGTCTTCGCCCACTACTCGAACATCGCCGCCCAGGGCTACCGTGAGCTCCACGAAGGCCAGAAGGTGAACTTCGACGTGACACAGGGCCAGAAGGGCCCGCAGGCGGAGAACATCACTCCCGCCTGACCTAGGAGTCAAGCGCAGTTGGGGCCCGCACCAGCGAGGTGCGGGCCCCAACTCGTGCGCCGCCCCAGGTCTCCACCATTTCCGGCTCGTTCTTGTGGGTCTCCGTTACGGCCAGCTGCCCAGTTGCCGTGGAGCCGTCCTCGCGCGCGCCGACCCGAGGAAGGTTCCGTAGTGAATCGCCGTACCCAGCCCAGCCGTCAACGCCCCGCCCGCTCCCGTGGCGCGGCACCCAAGCGCAAACCCGCCACCGCCCCGCAGGGCGACTTCACGGTGCCGGTCAGTACCACTCCCGCCCTGCCTCCGGCCGAGACCTTCGCCGAACTCGACATGCCCGCGCCGCTGCTGGCGACCCTGGCGCAGGAGGGCGTGAGCGTGCCCTTCCCCATCCAGGGAGCCACCCTGCCCAACGCGCTCTCGGGCCGTGACGTCCTGGGCCGCGGCCGCACCGGATCGGGCAAGACCCTGGCCTTCGGCCTCGCGCTGCTCGCCCGTACGGCCGGGCGGCGCGCCGAGGCGCACAAGCCGCTCGCCCTGGTGCTGGTGCCCACGCGGGAGCTGGCCCAGCAGGTCACCGCCGCCCTCACGCCCTACGCGCGGTCGCTGAGCCTCCGCACGGCGACCGTCGTCGGCGGCATGGCGATCTCCCGGCAGTCCAGCGCGCTGCGCGGCGGCGCCGAGGTGCTCGTCGCCACTCCCGGACGGCTCAAGGACCTGATCGAACGCGGCGACTGCAGCCTGGGCGACGTGCGGATCTCCGTACTCGACGAGGCCGACCAGATGGCCGACATGGGCTTCCTGCCGCAGGTCACAGCCCTGCTCAAGCAGGTGCCCGGCGACGGCCAGCGGATGCTGTTCTCGGCCACCCTGGACCGCGAGGTCGACCGGCTCGTGCGGATGTTCCTGACCGACCCGGTGGTGCACTCCGTGGACGCCTCGGCCGGCGCCGTGACCGAGATGGAACACCACATAGTGCACGTGGCGACCACGGACAAGCTCAGCACGGCCGCCCGGATCGCCGCCCGCGACGGGCGCGTCCTGATGTTCCGTGACACCAAGCGCTCCGTGGACCGGCTCACCAAGGACCTGCTGCGCAGCGGTGTACGGGCGGCGGCGCTGCACGGCGGCAAGTCGCAGCCGCAGCGCAACCGCGCACTGGAGCACTTCAAGAACGGACACGTCACCGTCCTGGTGGCCACCAACGTCGCCGCCCGCGGCATTCACATCGACGACCTCGACCTGGTGGTCAACGTCGACCCGCCCACCGACCACAAGGACTACCTGCACCGGGGCGGACGCACCGCCCGGGCGGGGGCGTCGGGCAGTGTGCTCACGCTCGTACTGCCGGAACAGCGCCGCGAGATGGACCGGATGATGGCCGCCGTCGGCATCACCGCGCAGACCCTCAAGGCCGCCGTGCACGACGCGGAGCTCATCCGCATCACCGGGGCCCAGGAACCGTCCGGCATCCCGGTGACCATCCCCGGGTCCGCCACCGAGCAGCAGCCCCGCGGCTCCGGCTCCGGCGGCGGCAATCGCAGCCGCAACCGCGGTGCCGGCGG
>NZ_JBOHCV010000663.1:0-6132 GCF_050698815.1 Streptomyces sp. | reverse complement strand
GCCCCGGGCACCGCGCAGATGTCGAGGGTGGGGCCGGAGCGCGCGGAACTCCCGCAGCAGTCGGTCCCCGCACCGGCCGGAGCACCCGGACCGTACGCGCCGCCCGGCCCGCCCGGCCCGCCCGGTTCAGCGGGTTCAGCCGGTTCAGCGGGAACACTGCCCCCCCTGGCCCGGCGGCAGCCGGTGCAGCGTGCCCGTACCCAGGAAGCCCCTGCCTCGGAGCCGGAGAGGGTCCGTCCGCCCCGGGCGAGCGCGGTCGCGGACGGGGAGCGGCCCGAACTCCCCAAGCGCCGCCGCCAGGAGCACCTCGCCCCCGAGCTCCGTGACGCTCCTCCCGCTCCGCGCCACGACGACTCCGGTTCCGCCGGCTGGGACGAGACGGAGCAGGGGCACGATCCCGGCCTGCTGGCCGCGTTCCGGCGCGGCACCTCCCTCGCCGAGGACTCCGACGGCAACGACGCCACCCGCCCTGCCCGTTAGCGCGGCACCGCCCCCCAGCCCGCTCTCGGCCCCGCCTTTGAAGGAGAAGAACGCGATCATGGTGAGCGAAGCCCCCATCGGCCACACGGCAGACCTCTCCTGGCTGCTGACCGGACTCGTCCAGCGCGTACCCCATGCGCGCAGCTCTCTGCTGCTCTCCTCGGACGGCCTGGTGAAGGCCGTGCACGGCCTGGACACGGACACCGCCGACCACCTGGCGGCGCTCTCCTCCGGGCTCTACTCCCTGGCGCGCAGCGCCGGAATGCGGTTCGGCGACGGCGGTGACGTGCGCCAAGTGGTGGTCGAGCTGGACACCTCGCTGCTCTTCGTCTCCACAGCGGGGCAGGGCGCCTGCCTGGCGGTGCTCGCCGGGCGGGAGGCGGACGCGGCCGTCCTGGGCTACGAGATGGCCATGCTCGTGAAGAGCGTACGGCCGTATCTGGGGACCCCCGCGCGACAGCCGGCCGGACACTGAGGCCCCGGATGCGAGAGGAACCCAGAGAGGGGCCGTGGCTCGACGACGACGCCGGGCGGCTGATCCGCCCGTACACCGTCAGCAACGGGCGTACCAAGCCCTCGGCTCAATTCGACCTGCTCACCCTGGTCATGGCCACCGGTGACCGGCCGCAGAGTTACTTAGGCCCCGACCACAGCCACGTGCTGGGTCTGTGCGGCGGACCCGTCTCGGTCGCCGAGATCGCCGCACAGATCTCGCAGCCCGCTGTGGTCACCAAGGTGTTGCTCTCCGACCTGGTGGACTGCGGAGCGATCACCTCGCGTGCTCCGACCCGCGCTCCGCTGGGCCCGAACCCGAACGACCGAGACCTGCTGGAGGCGGTGCTGGATGGGCTACGTAAACGACTCTGAGGTGAGCCGTGCCGATCCGTTCCCGACCGCGCTGAAAATCCTCATCGCCGGGGGTTTCGGTGTCGGCAAGACCACGTTCGTCGGTGCTGTGAGCGAGATCGAGCCGCTGAGTACCGAGGAGCTGCTGACCCAGATCAGCGCAGCCACCGACAGCCTGGACGGGGTGGAGGACAAGGCCACCACCACCGTCGCCATGGACTTCGGCCGGATCACGCTCAGCGCCGACCACATGCTGTACCTCTTCGGCACCCCGGGCCAGCAGCGCTTCTGGTTCATGTGGAACGAGCTGTCCGAGGGAGCGCTGGGCGCGGTGGTGCTCGCCGACACCCGGCGGCTCGAACACTGCTTCGCGGCCGTGGACTTCTTCGAACGGCGTGGGATCAGCTTCATCGTCGCGGTCAACGAGTTCGACGGCTCCTACCGTTACGAGCCGGACGAGGTGCGTGCCGCGATCGACCTCAAGCCCGATGTGCCGGTGGTGCTCTGCGATGCCCGGCAGGCCAGCTCCGGAACGCAGGTTCTCGTCTCACTCGTCCAGCATCTGATCAACACTAGGAGCTCTCATGCCCCCGATGTCGTTTGACCCCACCAGCCACCTGCTGCTGACCCCCGAGGACGCCGAGGCTCCCAACCGGGTCGTCCGGCTGCGTGAGCTGGGCCTGGGAGAGGCTCCGGTCCCCGAGTTCGACGACTTCGCGCGCAGTCTGGCGCGGGTGACCGGCGCTCCGTACGCCATGGTGAACTTCATCGACGAGCACCGTCAGTACTTCGCCGGTCTCTACGCGCCCGGTGCCGACCAGGCCGTCGAACTCGACCCCTCCGCGGGCACGTCGGTCGGCCGGGTCATGGCGCGCGACCACGGCTACTGCCCGCACGTCATCGTGCGCCGCAAGGCGCTGGTACTGGAGGACGTCTGCGACTATCCGCGGTTCGCCGGGAACCCGGTGGTGGACGAGATCGGCATCCGCTCCTATCTCGGTGCCCCGCTGATCGACCGTACGGGCATGGCGCTGGGCACCGTGTGCGTGGTCGACCAGGAGCCCCGGCCGTGGGGACGGCAGGGGCTGGAGACCATCAAGTCCATGGCCGCCGAACTGGTGGACCAGATCCACAGGCGGGAGCACACGGGCCCCTGACCGCGCCCGGCCTCCGGCCGGCTGCGGGTTCAGCCGGCCAGCTCGGACTCGCATCGGACGAGTTCGCTGAGCTGCTGCGACCAGGAGCCCTTGGAGGTGCCCAGGGCGAGTTCGCCAAGGCGCAACCGCTGGATGTCGGAGGTGCCCGCCGGGGCGAAGATGTGGTGCGCGTCGCGCAGGTAGCGCTCCACGGGGCGGTCGGTGAACAGTCCGCAGGCGGCGTGGACCTCCATGGCGTCGCGGGCCGAGTCGAGTGCGTACTCCACGTTCACGAGCTTGGCGTTCATCAGCTCCGCGTCGCACGGGAGCCCGTGGTCCAGCAGATGCACGGCGTGGTAGGCGGCCAGGCGGGCCGTCATCAGCCGGGACTGCATCTGGCCCAGTTTGAGCTTGATGGAGCCGAGGTCGCCCAGCGGCGCACCGTAGCGCCGGCGCTCGGCGCAGAAGGCGGACGTCTCGTCGAGGATCGCCTGGTGGATGCCCAGGGAGACGGCGGTGAGGTTGGCGCGTCCGTAGAGGATGCTGGAGGAGTAGGCGACCGCGAGGCCGTCCCCCTCCTCGCCGAGCCGGTTGGCCGCGGGGACACGGCAGTTGTCGAAGATCAGCTCACCGAAGCTGAAGCCGTGCAGCCCCATGGCGGGTCGCTGGCCGCCGAGGGAGAAACCGGGACGGTCCGACTCCACGAGGAAGGCGGACAGGCCCTTGGAGCCCGGTCCGGTGCGCACCACGACGCCGTGCAGGTCGCCGACGTGACTGTTGCCGACGTAGACCTTGCTGCCGTTGAGGATGTAGTCGTCGCCGTCGCGTACCGCGGAACTGGTCATTCCGAGTACATGGCCGCCGGAGTCGGGCTCTGTCACGGCTATGGTCGGCAGGCAGTCGCCGGAGGCAATTGCCGGTAGCCACGTCTTCTTTTGCTCTTCGTTGCCAAAGTGAAGGATCTTGGCCACGCCGAGCTGTGACGCCTGCACCATGGCGCCCATCGCGCCGCTCACCCTGGAGAGTTCCTCGATCACCACCGTCTTGCCGAGATGACCCGCGCCCATGCCTCCGTATCCGCGCGGCACCGTGGCACCGATCCACCCCTGACGGGCGATCAGCCGGGACAGCCCGGCAGAGACCGCACGGGTCGACTCCATCTCGGGTATCCGGGGTATGACCTCGCGCTCCGCGAACTTCCGGACCTGTGCACGTAACCGCTCGTGGCGCTGGTCCGTGAAGTAGCGTTCCATGACGAGCCCTTCTGTGCGGGTGCCTCCGCTTCGGGTTGGGCGGAGGGTCGTTCACCGGCCGCGCTCCCGCCCTGGCTTGGCCGCCACCAGTATCGTCCACGGTCGCGCGGAAAGTTCAAGATCACGCGAAAGCTTTGGCCGAAACCCTCCCTATTGCAATCCTCGCCGGGCTGTGCGGGACAGGAGCTGAGGTTGCCGACGCGCCGGGGCACGCACGGCACCCCACCAGCATTACCCACTGGCATAGCACCACTACCCTTGGCTCCCGTCAAATCTGGCCGGACGGCAGTGAGTTGGCGCCCGCGGCGAACGCCCCGCCGACTCGCCGCCGGCGGCGGCCGACCTCCTTCACGCGGACCCCGCCTCCCAGTACGGTGATCGTCGGCGAGCGGTCCGATCCGAGCCGAGGGAAGGCGGACACCGTGGGCGGCGTACGGCAGGACCACACGACGGCGGCGGACGGTACCAAGGTCGCCACGTACACCTGGCTGCCCGACGACGCGGAGGGTGCCGGCAAGGTGCCGCGGGCCCTCGTCCAGATCGCCCACGGCGCCGCCGAACACGCTCAGCGCTACGACCGCTTCGCCCGTTTCCTCGGCCGCTACGGCTACGCCGTCGTCGCCTCGGACCACCGCGGTCACGGTGCCACCGCCGCGCACACCGGCGGCTACGGAGTGGTGGGGGAGAGCGGCTGGCGGACGACGGTCGAGGACCTCAAGGCGGTCGGTGACCGGGTACGCGCCGAACTGCCCGGCGACACCCTCTTCGTCTTCTTCGGTCACAGCATGGGGTCTCAGCTGGCCCGCGACTACGCACAGGAGTACGGGCAGGGCGTGGCCGGTCTCGTGCTGTCCGGCACCTTCCGCTCGCTGCCCGGCAGCGAGCCGGAGCGGGACATCCGCCAGTTGGAGGGTGAGATCGAGAGGGGCGGCCGGGACGCTCCCTCCGGCTTCGTGCCCGGCCTCTTCGGTTCCTTCAACGACCCCTACGCCCGCCGCACCGGCTTCGAATGGCTCTCCCGGAACGAGGACGAGGTGGACGTCTACGTGGCGGACGAGCGCTGCGGCTTCCCCTTCAGTGCGGGACTGTCGCTGGACTGGGTGCTCGGCAGCCGAAAGATCAACGACCCGGCGCAGCTGGGCCGGATCCCCCGCGAACTGCCCGTGCACATCGCCGTCGGTGACCAGGACCCCTGCAACCAGGGCATGACACTCGTCTACGAACTTCTCGAGGACTTCCGCTATCTGGGCCTGCGCGATCTGAGCTGGAGCGCCTACCCCGGCGCCCGACACGAGATCCTCAACGAGACCAACAGGGACGAAGTCCACAACGACCTGCTGCAATGGCTGAACGCGCACGTCTGAGCGGAAGGGTGAACCCGTGGAGCACGGGGAGCACGGGGAGAGAGGCGGCGTCAGCGCCGACGACGTCCGTACGGAGGCGCTGGCGCTCCCTGGGACGGCGGAGAAACTCGCCTGGGGACAGCCCACCTTCCGGGTGGCCGGCAAGCTCTTCGTCTCGCTCGGCGACGACGACACCACCATCGGGGTGAAGTGCCCGCGGGAGGAGCGGGGTGAGCTGATCGAGGCCGAGCCCGAGAAGTTCTTCGTCGTCCCCGGGCACGACGACAACTACAACTTCCTGCGGGTCCGGCTGGCGGCGCTGGAGGACGTCGGGGAGCTGCGAGCCATCCTGCTCGACTCCTGGCGCCAGGCGGCACCGAAGCGGCTCAGGGACGGACAGGGCTGACGGCGAATCCCTGCACGAAGGCGGACGGCGGCCCGGGGCGGGCGTAGTACCAGCCCTGCGCCGTGTCGCAGCCCAGTTCACGCAGCCGGATGGCCTGATGCTCGGTCTCCACGCCCTCCACGGTGACCGCCAGGCCCAGCGCGTGGGCGAGCGAGACGATCCCCTCCACGAAGGTCACGTCGACCGGATCCGCCGGATGCCGCTGCAGCCCCTGGGTGAAGGACCGGTCCAGCTTCAGCGTGGTGGCGGGCAGCCGGCGCAGGTTGGCGAGGTTGGAATAGCCGGTGCCGAAGTCGTCCAGGGCGATGTCGACGCCCAGCTCGGCGAGTTGCCGGAGCGGCTTCAGTTCGTCCTCGTCGGCGCCTATCAGTGCGCTCTCGGTGACCTCCAGGCAGAGCGAGGAAGGAGCCATCCCCGCGGCCTCCAGCACGGCGACGGTGTCGGGCACCAGATCGGGGTGATGCAGCTGACGGGGCGAGAGATTGACGTTCACCCGCAGCGGCGGCTCTCCGTCATCGGCGGGGCCGCCGCCGGCGCTTCCCGCGTCGCGCTGCGCGTGCCAGGCGCACGCCTGCCGCACCGCCTGCTCCAGCACCCACCGGCCCAACGGCACGATGAGGCCGGTGTGTTCGGCCAGCGGGATGAACCGGTCCGGGCCGAGTCTGCCG
>NZ_JBOHCV010000662.1:0-4674 GCF_050698815.1 Streptomyces sp. | reverse complement strand
GAACGCCGTGCTCCCGGCGCCGCCAGCGTGACACCGAACAGCCCGGCAGGCGACCGGCTTTGACTAACTCGCCGCCGAACTGCTCCCGGTGTCCCCGGGTTCATCCGCCGAGGGCTCCATCGCGAGGCGCAGCAGGCGGTGGCAGACGGGGCAGTGCCGGGTCACGTGACGGAAGCGGGCGGCGGCGGCCAGGTGTGCGCGCAGCAGCGCCTTGGTCTCGTGCCGTGGCGGGCCGTTCGGAGTCGTCGGCATGCGTCCACCTCCGTCAGCAGACGTACCGCCGACGCCGGGGGCCGTCAAGGAGCGCCGGTGGGGCACACGAAGCGTGGGCGGCGCCCGCCGCACAGTTGCGGCTCGGCGGCTGCGCCGCGGGTGCGGCCGGGTCGGACAGCACTGCGGCCCGCCCCCTTGCTCGGGGACGGGCCGTTTTCTTCTCTGCGGTCCTGACGGGATTTGAACCCGCGGCCTCCACCTTGACAGGGTGGCGAGCACTCCAAACTGCTCCACAGGACCTCGCGCTGGCGCGAGACGTGACTCTACAGCAGGTCAGAGAGCGGCGCGAACTCACTTAGTGCGAACGCTCCGTCACCCCTCGGGGGCCGCCGCGTCCACTGCCCTCATGATCCGTTTGTCCGAGATCGAGTACGCCGTTCCCAGCGCGTGGGCGAAGTAGCTGACCCGCAGTTCCTCGACCATCCAACGGATGTCCAGGGCTGCCTGTGGCACGGGGCGCCCCTGCGGGAACTGCTCCAGCAGCCACAGGTATTCGTCCTGCATCTCCTTCACCTTCGCCATCCGCGTGCGGTCGCGCTCTGCGTTGTTCGGCAGCTGCTGGAGACGGCGGTCGGCCGCGACCAGGTAGCGCAGCAGGTCCGGCAGCCGGCCGGCCCCGTGGCGGGTGACGAAGCCGGGGCAGAGCAGCCCCTCCAGCTGTTCGCCGATGTCCGCGCGGGAGGGCTGCAGGGTGGGGCTGGTGACGCCCCGCAGGCGCTGTTCGCACGAGTGCCAGGCCGCCAGTACCTCCTGCACCTGGTTGACCGTCTTGAGCGTGGCGTCGACCAGGTCCGCGCGTACGGCGTCGAAGAGCTTGCGGAAGGACTCCTCGTCCCAGGCCGGTCCGCCGTGTGCCGCGATGAGGCGGTCGGCGGTGGCGGTGACGCAGTCCGTGAAGAGGGCCTGCACGCTGCCGTGCGGGGAGCGGGAGAGGGCCAGCTTCTGCGGGTTGGACATCTTCGAGGCGGCGAACTTGGCCGGGTCGGACGGGATGTTGAGCAGGATCAGCCGGCGGGTGCCGAGCCGCATGGCCTGCCGCTGCTCCGCCTCGGTGTCGAAGAGCCGTACGGCGACGGAGTCGCCGTCGTCGGCCAGGGCCGGGTACGCCTTCACGGGGTGGCCGGCGCGCTCGGCTTCGAAGACGCGGGGGAGGGTGCCGAAGGTCCACTCGGTGAGCCCCGTACGGCCGGCGAGCGCTGAAGCCGCATCGCCGGCCGCCGCTGCCGCCGTGGGCGCGGGTGCGGATGTCCGCGTCTCCCCCGCCCCCTGCCCGTCAGTCTGCCGCGGCGCCTGCCGCGTCCGCGCGGAGGAGGATTCGAAGGCGCGGGCGAGGGCGGCCTGCGTCTTGTCCCGCAGCCGGAGCTGGAGGTCCGCCAGGTCCTTGGACTCGGCCAGCGTGCGGCGCCGCTCGTCGGTCACCCGGAAGGTGACCTTGAGGTGGTCGGGGACCTTCTCCAGTGCGAAGTCCTGGCCGGAGAAGCGCACCCCGACCATCCGCTGCAGCTCACGCGCCATCGTGCTGGTGAGCGGTTCCTGGCCGGGCGTCGCCACCGCCAGGAACCGGGTGGCGAAGTTGGGCGCCGGTACGTAGTGCCGCCGGATCGGCTTGGGCAGCGAGCGGATCAGCTCGGTGACCAGGCCCTCGCGCAGGCCGGGGATCTGCCAGTCGAAGCCCTCGGGCGTGATCTGGTTGAGCACCTGGAGCGGTACGTGCACGGTGACGCCGTCGGCGTCGGCGCCCGGCTCGAACTGGTAGGTGACGCGCAGCGTGAGCTGACCCTGCTGCCACACGTCCGGGTAGTCGGCCTGACTGATGTCCTCCGCACGCTCGTTGATGAGCATGGACTTCTCGAAGTTGAGCAGGTCGGGGTCTTCGCGGCGCTGCTTCTTCCACCAGGAGTCGAAGTGGGCGCCGGACACGACGTGTTCGGGAACGCGCTCGTCGTAGAAGTCGTACAGGGTCTCGTCGTCGACCAGGATGTCCCGGCGCCGGGCCCGGTGTTCCAGCTCCTCGACCTCGTCGAGGAGTGCGCGGTTGTCGCGGAAGAACTGATGGTGCGTACGCCAGTCGCCCTCGACCAGCGCGTGCCGGATGAAGAGATCGCGGGCGGTCTCCGGGGCGATACGCCCGTAGTTGACCTTGCGCTGGGCGACGATCGGCACGCCGTAGAGCGTCACGCGCTCGTACGCCATCACCGCCGCCTGCTTCTGCTCCCAGTGCGGCTCGCTGTGCGTCCGCTTGACCAGGTGCTGGGCCAGCGGCTCGATCCACTCCGGCTCGATACGGGCGTTGACCCGCGCCCACAGCCGGGACGTCTCCACCAGTTCCGCCGACATCAGCCAGCGCGGCGGCTTCTTGAAGAGCGCCGAGCCCGGGAAGACCGCGAACTTGGCGCTGCGGGCGCCCAGATACTCGTTCTTCTCGGTGTCCTTGAGCCCGACGTGCGACAGCAGTCCCGCCAGCAGCGACTGATGGACGGCGTCGGCGGAAGCCTCCTGGTCGGACGCGGACAGCTGGATGCCCATGGTCTTGGTGACCTGGCGCAGCTGTGCGTAGATGTCCTGCCACTCGCGTATCCGCAGATAGTTGAGGAACTCCGCCTTGCACATCCGGCGGAAGGCGGATGAGGACAGCTCCTTCTGCTGCTCGCGCACGTAGCGCCAGAGGTTGAGGAGCGCGAGGAAGTCGCTGGTCTCTTCCCGGAACCGGGCGTGCTGCTGGTCCGCCTGCTGCTGCTTTTCCGCGGGCCGCTCGCGCGGGTCCTGGATGGACAACGCGGCGACGATGACCATGACTTCGCGTACGCAGCCGTTGCGGTCCGCCTCCAGCACCATGCGGGCCAGCCGGGGGTCGACGGGGAGCTGGGCGAGCTTCCGGCCGGTCGGGGTGAGGCGGTTGCCCTTGTCCTTGTCCTTGGCGTCCTTGACGTCCTTGCCCGTGCCCGCCGCCTCGAGGGCGTGCAGTTCCTCCAGCAGTTGCACGCCGGCCTTGATGCTGCGGTGGTCCGGCGGGTCGATGAAGGGGAACTTCGCGATCTCGCCGAGGCCGGCCGCGGTCATCTGGAGGATGACGGAGGCGAGGTTCGTACGCAGGATCTCGGCGTCCGTGAACTCCGGCCTGGCGAGGAAGTCGTCCTCGGAATACAGCCGGATGCAGATGCCGTCGGACGTACGGCCGCAGCGGCCCTTGCGCTGATTGGCACTGGCCTGGCTGACCGGCTCGATGGGCAGCCGCTGGACCTTGGTGCGGTGGCTGTAGCGCGAGATGCGGGCGGTGCCGGGGTCCACGACGTACTTGATGCCGGGGACGGTGAGGGAGGTCTCGGCGACGTTCGTGGCCAGGACGACGCGGCGGGTGGAGTGCCGCTGGAAGACGCGGTGCTGCTCGGCGTGCGAGAGGCGTGCGTAGAGGGGCAGGATCTCGGTGCCGCCCGCGCGGTGGCCACCGCGCGTCAGCCGTTTCTCCAGCGCGTCGGCGGTGTCCCGGATCTCGCGCTCACCGGAGAGGAAGACCAGGACGTCGCCCGGCCCCTCGCCCTGAAGCTCGTCGACGGCGTCGCAGATGGCCGTGACCTGGTCCCGGTCCTTCTCCTCGGAATCCTCCTCGAGCAGCGGGCGGTAGCGCACCTCGACCGGGTACGTACGCCCGCTGACCTCGACGATCGGCGCGTCACCGAAGTGCCGGGAGAAGCGCTCCGGGTCGATGGTCGCCGAGGTGATGACGACCTTCAGCTCGGGGCGTCTGGGCAGCAGCTGCGCGAGATAGCCGAGCAGGAAGTCGATGTTGAGGCTGCGCTCGTGGGCCTCGTCGATGATGATCGTGTCGTACTGGCGCAGCTCCCGGTCCTGTTGGATCTCCGCCAGCAGGATGCCGTCGGTCATCAGCTTGACCAGGGTGTGGTCCTTGACCTGGTCGGTGAAGCGCACCTTCCAGCCGATGGCCTCTCCGAGCGTCGCGCTCAGCTCCTCGGCGACCCGCTCGGCGACCGTACGCGCCGCGATCCGGCGAGGCTGCGTGTGGCCGATGACGCCGTGGACGCCGCGGCCCAGCTCCATGCAGATCTTCGGGATCTGGGTGGTCTTTCCGGAGCCCGTCTCGCCCGCGACGATCACGACCTGGTGGTCGCGTATCGCCGTGAGGATGTCGTCCTTCCGCTGGCTGACCGGCAGCTGCTCCGGATAACTGATCGCGGGCAGCGCCGCACGCCGGGACGCCACGCGCAGCTCGGAGTCGTCCATGGCGGCGGCGATCTCCGCGAGCACGGCGGTCCGCGCCTCGGGCTTACGGATCTTCCGGGCACCCTCGAGCCGCCGCCCCAGCCGCTGCTGGTCGCGGAGCATCAGCTCGGGCAGGCGCCGGCGCAGCGCGTCGAGGGACGGGGAAGGAGCAGGGGAAGGGGA
>NZ_JBOHCV010000661.1:0-3913 GCF_050698815.1 Streptomyces sp. | reverse complement strand
GATCGTGCCGATCACCATGGCGCCGAACAGCATGCCGACGAGTGCGTAGGAGCCGATCCGGCCTGACTCGGCCTTGGACAGCGTCCACTCGGCCGAGCCGTCGAGCAGGGTGGGGACGACCGTGCCGTACACGATCAGGTCGTAGCCGTCGATGATGATCGTCGCGCAGCACAGGGCGACGACCAGGGATCGTGATCTGGTCCGCGTCGCACGGGGAGATGAGACGGAACCGGGGTGCGCGGAGCGGGATGGCATCGGCAGCACTCCTCTCTGAAGCAGGCGGCTACCGGCGGTACAGGGTGCACATGAGTGTCCACTTATCCTGACGACAGTCAAGGGAACGCGATAAGAATGCGACCTCACGCGTCCAGCAGACCCGTCAGCGCCGCCACCGGATCTGCGTCCGCCGGGCCGTCCGGCCACCAGTCGTCCCCGCCGCCGGGGTCGTTGCGGTACGGGTACCAGCGTTGGTCCCTGCCGTAGCGGAGCTGGTGGGTGCGGGTGGGGTCGGTGAGGTGGTTGCGGTGGATCGTCATGCGCGGCAGGTCGGCGGCGGCCAGGGCGCTGCGGGCGCGGTCGAAGTTGCCGGCCGGCGGGTCCCAGTGGTCTTCCATGACGGCCAGGCCCTCCTCGCCGCCCTGCCGCCAGGCCGCCGCGGCCCGTGCCAGCTCGGGGGTGGTGTGTCCGGTGCCGTGGGCGAGCGCGGCGAAACGGGCGGAGAAAGTGCCGCGGCCGGTGAGATCGGGGTGGGTGGCGGCGAGCCGGATCGCGTCGTGCCACGCCGGGAGGGGGTTGAGGCACCCGGGGTCGGTGAGGGCCGCGTGGGCGCGGGCCGCCGCGCCGGTGGCCAGGAAGGTGAGGGCGACCGGGTCGGGGGCGCCGGGGAGTTCGGGGAAGAGGAGCGGTTCGCCGGGAGCCGCCGGCGGCGCGAGGGGGTCGGGCAGTGGCGGACGTACCGAGGTGGCCAGGGCGTCGCGGGCCGGGACGCCGGACGCCGGCCCGGGACCCTCGTCCGCACGGGGCGCACCCTTCTCGCGGGCGCTCAACGCGGCGTTACGGCGGGCCAGTTCGTCGAGGAGTTCCTCCTCGTCCCGGCCGCGCAGGAGCAGCAGCACGAAAGGGTCGGCGTCCAGGAAGCGGGCGGTCTGGTAGCAGAGGGCGGCGGCGTGCTTGCAGGGGTAACCGTGGTCGGGGCAGGAGCAGCCGGGGTCCAGTTCGCCGTGGCCGGGCAGCAGTTGGATGCCTGCCGTGCTTGCCGCCTCGACGAGTTCGTGCGGCATGTCCTTGTCCAGCAGGGCCGCGATGTGGGCGGGTTGAGCGGTGACCGCGTCCAGGAAGCCGTCCCACTCCTGGTCGGTCAGCGCCCGCAGACGGACCACGGTGCGGTAGGGGCGGGGGCGGCTGCCGTGTACGGGCGCGGCGATACGGCCGGGGGTCACCGTGATCTCGCCGACGTACCCGCCACGCGCGTACGTGCGGCCGCGCGAGAGCCGTCCCGCGTCGAGCGAGGACTCTTCCAGCGCCTCCACCCAGGCGTTGCCCCACCAGGATTCGGCGAAGGGACCGCGGGACCCCCGGTGGGAGGGCAACGGCGGAAGGGTGCGGGAGGGACGGCTCATGACGTCCTCCGCAGGGAGACGAGGTCGGCCAGTTCCGCGTCGCTCAGTTCGGACAGGGCGGCCTCGCCGCCGCCCAGCACCGCGTCCGCCAACTCCCGTTTGGAGTCCAGCAGTAGCGCGATCCGCTCCTCCACCGTTCCCTCCGTGATGAGGCGGTGCACCTGTACGGGCTGGGTCTGCCCGATGCGGTACGCGCGGTCGGTGGCCTGTTCCTCGACGGCGGGGTTCCACCAGCGGTCGTAGTGGATGACGTGGGCGGCGCGGGTCAGATTGAGGCCGGTGCCCGCCGCCTTCAGCGACAGCAGGAACACCGGGGCCTCACCGTCCTGGAAGCGGCGCACCATCTCCTCACGCCGGGCGACCGGCGTGCCGCCGTGCAGCAGCTGCGTGGGCACACCGCGGTCGGCGAGGTGGCGCTCGATGATGCGCGCCATCGTCACGTACTGCGTGAAGACGAGCACCGCGCCGTCCTCCGCGAGGATGGTGTCCAGGAGTTCGTCGAGCAGTTCCAGCTTGCCGGAACGGGCGGCGGCGGGCCCGGGAGCGGCGGTCGCCGCCTCTTTCAGGTACTGCGCGGGGTGGTTGCAGATCTGCTTGAGCGCGGTCAGCAGCTTCATCACCAGGCCGCGGCGTGCGATGCCCTCGGCGGCCTCGATCTCGGCGAGCGTCTCGCGTACGACGGCCGCGTACAGCCCGGCCTGTTCGCGGGCGAGTCCGACGGGGTGGTCGCTCTCGGTCTTGGGCGGCAACTCGGGCGCGATGCCCGGGTCGGACTTCTTGCGGCGCAGCAGGAACGGCCGTACGAGCCGGGCCAGCCGCTCCGTCGCCTGCTGGTCTTCGCCGCCCTCGACGGCGCGGGCGTGCCGGGACCGGAAGGCCTTGAGCGGTCCGAGCAGCCCCGGCGTGGTCCAGTCGAGCAGTGCCCACAGCTCGGAAAGGTTGTTCTCGACGGGCGTGCCGGTGAGGGCGACCCGGGCGGGAGCGGGCAGGGTGCGCAGCGCCTTGGCCGTCGCGGAGTGCGGGTTCTTCACATGCTGGGCCTCGTCGGCGACGACCAGCCCCCAGCGCCGTTCGGCCAGTTCGGCGGCGCTGGAGCGCATGGTGCCGTAGGTGGTGAGGACGAAGCCGCCGACACCCGACAGGTCGGCCAGACCGTCGAGGCTGCGGTCTGCGCCGTGGAAGCGGCGCACCGGCACGCCCGGCGCGAAGCGTTCGATCTCGCGCTGCCAGTTGCCCAGCAGCGAGGCCGGGCAGACGACCAGCGTCGGGGCCGGGTGCGCGCGGTGCAGGTGGAGAGCGATCAGTGTGATCGTCTTGCCGAGTCCCATGTCGTCGGCGAGGCAGCCGCCCAGGCCGAGGGAGGTCATCAGCTCCAGCCAGGCGAGACCGCGCAGTTGGTAGTCCCGCAGAGTGGCGTGCAGACCGTCCGGCTGGGCGAGCGGCTTCAGGTCGGCGGTGAGCCGGGTCCGCAACGTCGCCAACGCCCCCACCGGCACGGCCTCGACCGCCTCCCCGTCCACCTCCGCGGTGCCGGACAGGGCGGCCGAGAGGGCGTCCACCGGGTCCAGCAGGCCGAGATGGCGCTTGCGCGCCTTGCGTACGAGGGCGGGGTCCACCAGCACCCACTGGCCGCGCAGCCGCACGACGGGGCGGTGCGCCTCGGCCAGCGCGTCCATCTCCGCCTCGGTCAGCTGCTCGTCGCCGAGCGCCAACTGCCAGCGGAACTGGAGCAGTTCCTCCGACTCGAAGAAGCCGAACCCGTCCGCGGCCGATCCCGGCGCCGGCCGTACGACGGCGGTGGCGGTCAGCTCGCGGGCCAGCTCCCGCGGCCAGTGGACGGCCACCCCGGCTGCCGCCAGCCGGGTCGCTGCCCGGCCGAGCAGCTCCGTCACCTCTTCTTCGGTCAGCGGCAGTACGTCCGGCACCGACCGCTCCAGCAGCCGCCCCAGCGGCGGCCACACCCGGGCCGCGCGGCGCAGCGCGAGCAGCGTGTCGATGCGGGCGCGGGAACCGAAGTGGTCCGCGCCGCCCCACAGTTGGGCGGCGTCGGCGACAAGGGTGGGGTCGGCGAGGCTGTGCACCTGCACGACGGCGGCCGATCTGCTCCACGCTTCGGTGTCGCCGCCCTCAGCTCCCCCGTCCGACTCGAAGAGGTCGTAGGCGGCCAGGTCGAGGCGCAGCGAGATCCGTACGCCCGCGTCGATGCCCGCCGCGACCTCGGCGGCCCACTCGCGGGCGCCCGGCAGGCGCTGCGGCGCGCTGGCGGCGAAGGGCTCGCCTGCGGCGTAGGGGGC
>NZ_JBOHCV010000660.1:0-4592 GCF_050698815.1 Streptomyces sp. | reverse complement strand
CCCTTGTCGAAGCGCATGCCCTCGGTGAGCTCGAGCTCGAGCCCGAAGGTCTGCGACTCCTCGACGGTGATGACGCCTTCCTTGCCGACCTTGTCCATCGCCTCGGCGATGAGCTCGCCGATCTGGGGGTCGCCGGCGGAGATGGAGGCCGTGGAGGCGAACTCCTCCTTGGTCTCCACATCCTTGGCCTGCTCCAGCAGGGCGGCGGAGACGGCCTCGGTGGCCCGCTCGATGCCGCGCTTGAGCGCCATCGGGTTGGCACCGGCCGCTACGTTGCGCAGGCCTTCCTTGACGAGCGCCTGGGCCAGGACGGTCGCGGTCGTCGTGCCGTCACCGGCGACGTCGTCCGTCTTCTTCGCGACCTCCTTGACCAGCTCGGCGCCGATCTTCTCGTAGGAGTCCTCGAGCTCGATCTCCTTGGCGATGGAGACACCGTCGTTGGTGATCGTGGGGGCGCCCCACTTCTTCTCCAGCACGACGTTGCGGCCCTTGGGGCCGAGCGTGACCTTGACGGCGTCGGCGAGCTGGTTCATCCCGCGCTCGAGGCCGCGCCGCGCCTCCTCGTCGAACGCGATGATCTTGGCCATGTGAAGTGGTCCCTCCCGGACTGGGGGTCCCCCCGGCACAACCAGGGGACGGGGTCATTCCGGACCGTGCTGGCGCCCGCGACGGACGGCGCGCGTACCCGGTGGTTCCTTGCCCCACCCGGCGAACGAGCCTCACCGACTCGGTCCTTAGCTGTCACTCTCACTCGGAGAGTGCTAACGCCCAATGATTAGCACTCGACCACTGCGAGTGCAAGCGTCCCCCGGTACGGCCCGGCCCCGGGGACCCGCGCCGGCACGTTCCGGGCCGGCTCTCCCCACCGGACGAGCACCCGGACCAGCACCCGGACCAGGACGCATCGAAGGGCCGTACCCCTCGACGGGATACGACCCTCCCTGCAGCTCGTACGCTGGGTACGGCTTGCGCGCAGTGCGGCCGGCGCTCAGGCACTCACCCGGACCATGTCCGCCTGCGGCCCCTTCTGGCCCTGCGAGATCTCGAACTCGACCCGCTGTCCTTCTTCGAGGGTGCGGTAGCCGTCCATCTGGATCGCGCTGTAGTGCACGAACACGTCCGCACCACCGTCGACCGCGATGAAGCCGTATCCCTTCTCCGCGTTGAACCACTTGACGGTGCCCTGAGCCATGCCTAACTCCCCTATTACTGGCCCTTACGCGGGCCCGCACTTCACGAACCCGGGTCAGACCTCACCTCCGAGAAGCGCCGGAAGGCGTCGACCGCGGCTGAATGTATCTGCACGGACGCCCTCTGCAACAGGTCAGGCAGACGAGAATTCTGGGCCCGGACCGATCGCCCAAAGGCCCTCAACTGCCGTGAAAGCAGGGCAAGTACGGCCGGGCATAGGGAACCAACATGACAATTGCCGCCGCGATTTCGGGCACAACTTGTCGCGTTCGCATATGCGTTGGGCACCCGCCAGCCACGCGTCGGGCGCCGATTCGGGGGAGGATTCCTCGCAACCCTATCGCTTCCCGATCGCTTCCCGAGACGCGGAATCGCCCCCTCCCCTTCGCTGTGAGGGGCAGGAGGCGATTCGACCGTAGCCGATCAGCGGGGGTCACGGCCGCGGCGGCGGCCGGCCTTCACCGAGCTCTCACCAGACCTCAGCAGCCCCCGGCCACCGCGGGGATGATGGAGACGCCGGCACCGTCCGGCGTCGGTGTCTCCAGGCCCTGCTCGAAGCGGACGTCGTCGTCGTTCACGTACACGTTGACGAAGCGGCGCAGCTTGCCGGAGTCATCCAGCACGCGTGCGCCGATGCCGGTGTGGTTCTTCTCCAGGTCGGTCAGCACCTCGGACAGGGTGCCGCCCTCGGCGCTCACTTCGGACTTCCCGCCGGTGTAGGTGCGCAGGATGGTCGGAATACGGACGTTCACGCTCATGATGCGAGACCAGCCTCTCGGAACGAGTCCAGGTTGGGACGGATGACGGCGGACAGGCCGGTGGTCGGTGCCACCGCGTCCAGGGTCTTCAGGCCGTCGCCGGTGTTCAGCACGACCGTGGTCTGCGACGGGTCCAGGACGCCGCTCTCGATCAGCTTCCGCGTCACACCGACGGTCACGCCGCCCGCCGTCTCGGCGAAGATGCCCTCGGTACGGGCCAGCAGCGTGATCGCGTCGACGGTCTGCGCGTCGGTCACGTCCTCGACCGCGCCGTTCGTACGGCGGGCGATGTCCAGCACGTACGGGCCGTCCGCCGGGTTCCCGATGGCCAGCGACTTGGCGATGGTGTCCGGCTTCACCGGGCGTACGACGTCGTGCCCGTCCTTGTACGCGCGCGAGACCGGCGAGCAGCCCTCCGCCTGGGCGCCGAAGATCCGGTACGGCTTGTCCTCGACCAGGCCGAGGGCGATCAGCTCCTTGAAGCCCTTGTCGATCTTCGTCAGCTGGGAGCCGGAGGCGATCGGGATCACGATCTGGTCCGGCAGCTCCCAGCCGAGCTGCTCGGCGATCTCGTAGGCGAGGGTCTTGGAGCCCTCGCCGTAGTACGGGCGCAGGTTGACGTTCACGAAGCCCCAGCCCTCGCCGATCGGGTCGCCGATCAGCTCGGAACAGAAGCGGTTCACGTCGTCGTACGTGCCCTCGATGCCGACCAGGTCACCGCCGTAGACGGCGGCCATCACGACCTTGCCCTGCTCCAGGTCGTGCGGGATGAACACGCAGGACCGGAAGCCCGCGCGGGCGGCCGCGGCGCCCACCGCGCCCGCCAGGTTGCCGGTGGAGGAGCAGGAGAGGGTGGTGAAGCCGAAGGCGCGGGCGGCCTCGACGGCGATCGCCACGACGCGGTCCTTGAAGGAGTGCGTCGGGTTGCCGGAGTCGTCCTTGACGTGCAGGCCGCCGGTGACGCCCAGCTCGCGGGCGAGGTTGTCGGCCTTGACCAGCTTGGTGAACCCGGGATTGATGCTGGGCTTGTCCGCGACGTCGGCGGGGACGGGCAGCAGGGGCGCGTACCGCCAGATGTTGTCGGGTCCGGCCTCGATCCGCTTGCGCAGGCCCTCCGGGTCGCCGGTGGGCAGGTCGTAGGCCACCTCCAGCGGCCCGAAACACTCCTCGCAGGCGAAGACCGGGCCCAGCGGGTTGCGGGCGCCGCACTCGCGGCAGGACAGGGCGGCGGCGGGACCGAGGTCGGTGACCCCCGCGGGGTGGGACTTCTCGGTAGCGTGCACAGCCATGAAGGCGAGGCCCTTTCTCCTCATCTTCCCCGTGACGTATCTCGCCACGAGCGGAATTGGCACCTTCCCTAGCCCGTGAGCCCCGCCGTGAACGCAGGACAGGCTGGAGGGTTGCCGGGGCTTCAACGGGCCGTTCCCTCTGCCCCTCTGGATGAGCGGTATGACGTTGTGGGGCCGACCCGGCATGCGGGGGCCGACCTCGTTGTTCAAGACTGTAACCGACGGCCCCGCGCCTTGAGACAGTCGTCCGAACCGCGAGACGCCCGCGGGGACGGGCGTGGACAGCCGTCACACCATCGCATTCCGAGGGAGATCACACGTGCTGGACGAGGTCGGCCACTGGCTGGAACGCCGCTCCTGGTCGGCGGCCGACCGCCCGCTCGAGCAGCTGTGCGCCGCGAAACGGCGCGGCGGGCACAGCGTCAGCGTCGTGCTGCCCGCGCTCGATGAGGAGCGGACCGTCGGGGAAATCGTCTCGATCATCCGCCGGGACCTGATGGGCGACGGCCCGGCCGTCTCCGGGGCAGCGGTCACGGACGCCGGAGGGCACGGGGTACCGCTGGTCGACGAGCTGGTGGTCATGGACTCCGGCTCCACCGACCGCACCGCCGAGGCCGCCACAGCGGCCGGGGCGAAGGTCGTGCACCGCGACGAGGTGCTGCCGCGGCTGCCCGCCGTGCGGGGCAAGGGCGAGGTCCTGTGGCGCTCCCTGCTCGCGACCAGCGGCGACATCGTCTGCTTCGTCGACGCCGACCTGCGGAACTTCTCGCCGGACTTCGTCTCCGGCATCGTCGGCCCCCTGCTCACCGATCCGGAGATCCAGCTGGTCAAGGCGATGTACGACCGCCCCTTCGAAGGGAGCCCGGAGGGCGGCGGCCGGGTCACGGAGCTGGTCGCCCGCCCGCTGCTGAACCTGCACTGGCCGAGGCTGGCCGGCTTCGTACAGCCCCTCGGTGGCGAGTACGCGGCCCGCCGCGAGCTGCTGGAACGGCTGCCCTTCCCCGTCGGCTACGGCGTGGAGCTCGGCCTCCTGGTGGACGCCCTCGACGCGGTCGGCCTGGATGCCCTGGCCCAGGTCGACGTGGGCGTACGGCGCCATCGCCACCAGGACGGGCAGGCACTGGGGCGGATGGCGGCGGCGATCTACCGCACGGCGGAGCGGAGGCTTTCCCGCGGGGCGGGCGTGCGTCCGCGGCTGACCCAGTTCGAGCGCGTCCCGGGACCTTCGGGGGGCTTCGCTCCCCGCACCCACCCGGTCGACACGGAGGAGCGGCCCCCGATGACCGAAATCGGTGAGTATGCGGAGCGTCGCGTGGCATAAGCATGGCCTAATCGTATGTTTTGTCTAACTTAC
>NZ_JBOHCV010000659.1:0-2425 GCF_050698815.1 Streptomyces sp. | reverse complement strand
GAGGGTGGCTGTCGGCGCGACAGCCTAGACTCGTCCGACGATGAGCAGCCTCTTCGACGACAGTTTTCTGAACAGCCTCGCGCCCGTGCGTGCGCAGGACGGGCCACCTGCGGATCAGGGCGAGGAGCCCTTGCCGCCTCCCCCCGACGGGGACCACCACGGCGAGGGTGAGATCCCGCACGATCTCTTCGCGGGCAGCTTCGAGGGGCGCGGCGGAAGCGGTGGTAACGGCGGTAACGGCCCAAGTGGCGGCCCCGGCAAGGGAGAAGGCGCCCGCGCCGGCGCTTCGTACCACCGGGGCGGCGCGCCGCGTACGGTCGTGGACCCGGCGGCGCTGCTGGCCGAGATGAACGAGGAGCAGCGCGCCGCCGTGGTGCACACCGGCTCGCCGCTGCTGATCGTCGCGGGCGCGGGCTCGGGCAAGACCCGGGTGCTGACCCACCGCATCGCGTACCTGCTGGGCGAGCGTGGTGTGCACCCCGGGCAGATCCTCGCCATCACCTTCACCAACAAGGCCGCGGGCGAGATGAAGGAGCGCGTGGCGGAGCTGGTCGGGCCGCGGGCACAGGCGATGTGGGTGTCCACCTTCCACAGCGCCTGCGTGCGCATCCTGCGCCGGGAGAGCAAGAAGCTCGGCTTCACCTCCTCCTTCTCGATCTACGACGCCGCCGACTCCAAGCGGCTGATGGCGCTGGTGTGCAGGGATCTGGACCTGGACCCCAAGCGCCACCCGCCGAAGGCGTTCAGCGCGAAGATCTCCAACCTCAAGAACGAGCTGATCGACGAGGAGGACTTCGCGGCCCGGACGGAAGGAGGGTTCGAGAAGACTCTCGCCGAGGCGTACACGATGTACCAGGCGCGGCTGCGCGAGGCCAACGCGCTGGACTTCGACGACATCATCATGACCACCGTCCACCTGCTCCAGGCGTTCCCCGACGTCGCCGAGCACTACCACCGCCGCTTCCGCCATGTGCTGGTGGACGAGTACCAGGACACCAACCACGCGCAGTACACCCTGGTGCGGGAGCTGGTGGGGACCGGTGCGGCGGCGCATGGCCGGGAGGAGTCCGAGGGGACGGAGCGGGCCGAGGGGGAGGAGCCCGGACCGGAGCGGGCCGAGCTGTGCGTGGTCGGTGACGCCGACCAGTCCATCTACGCCTTCCGCGGCGCCACCATCCGTAACATCCTTCAGTTCGAGGAGGACTACCCGGACGCGACGACGATCCTGCTGGAGCAGAACTACCGCTCCACGCAGACGATCCTCAGCGCCGCCAACGCGGTCATCGAGCGGAACGAGAACCGCCGCCCGAAGAACCTGTGGACACGGTCCGGTTCGGGCGCCCCCATCACGGGTTACGTCTCCGACACCGAACACGACGAGGCCCAGTTCGTCGCCGACGAGATCGACCGGCTCACCGACGCCGGGGACGCCAGAGCGGGAGACGTCGCGGTCTTCTACCGCACGAACGCGCAGTCCCGGGTCTTCGAAGAGGTCTTCATCCGGGTCGGGCTGCCGTACAAGGTCGTGGGCGGTGTGCGCTTCTACGAGCGCCGCGAGGTCCGGGACGTGCTCGCGTACCTGCGGGTGCTGGCCAACCCGGAGGACGCGGTTCCGCTGCGCCGCATCCTCAACGTGCCCAAGCGCGGCATCGGCGACCGCGCCGAAGCGATGATCGAGGCGCTGGCGCTGCGCGAGAAGATCACCTTCCCGCAGGCGCTGGTCCGCGTCGACGAGGCGTACGGAATGGCGGCCCGTTCGGCCAACGCCGTACGCCGGTTCAACGTGCTGATGGAGGAGCTGCGTACGGTCGTCGAGGCGGGCGCGGGGCCCGCGACCGTACTGGAAGCGGTGCTGGAGCAGACCGGCTATCTCGCCGAACTCCAGGGGTCGACCGACCCGCAGGACGAGACCCGGGTCGAGAACCTGCAGGAACTGGCGGCCGTGGCCCTGGAGTTCGAGCAGGAGCGCGGCGAGGACGAACCGGGCACGCTCGCCGAGTTCCTGGAGAAGGTCGCCCTGGTCGCCGACTCCGACCAGATCCCCGACGAGGAGGAGGGCGAGCAGACCGGCGTCATCACGCTGATGACGCTGCACACGGCCAAGGGCCTGGAGTTCCCCGTGGTCTTCCTGACGGGCCTGGAGGACGGCGTCTTCCCGCACATGCGCGCCCTCGGGCAGCCCAAGGAGCTGGAGGAGGAGCGCCGGCTCGCGTACGTGGGCATCACGCGGGCCCGTCAGCGGCTCTACCTGACCCGGTCGGTGCTGCGCAGCGCGTGGGGCCAGCCGTCCTACAACCCGCCCTCGCGGTTCCTGGAGGAGATTCCCGACCCGTACGTGGACTGGAAGCGCACCGGTGCGGCCGCCGGTGTCGGCGGTGCGAGCGGTGGCGGCGGTATCGGCTCGGGGTTCGGCGCGGGCGCGGGC
>NZ_JBOHCV010000658.1:0-18737 GCF_050698815.1 Streptomyces sp. | reverse complement strand
CGCTACTACAACAACGGGGCTTCTTCGCGTTCACAGCCGGCCGGCTGCCTTGAGCGCCAGATAGGCATCGGCGAGCTCCGGTGCGAGATCGGAGGGAAGGGCGTCGACGACGATGACTCCGTGGCGGCGGAGACGGTCTGCCGTCTGTTTGCGCTCCGTCTGGGTGCGGGCCGCCGCAGCTGCCTCGTAGACACCGTCGACAGTGCCTCGAGAAGCCGCCATTTCAGCGATTCGGGGGTCGGCGACCGAGGCGACCATGACGGTGTGGCGCTGGGTGAGCAGCGGCAGCACGGGGAGCAGTCCGTCCTCCATCGCCGATGCCTCCAAACCCGTGAGCAGGACGACCAGGGAGCGGTGGGGAGCGATGCGCAGAGCCGCCGAGACCAGTCCCCTGGCATCGGATTCGACCAGTGCCGCCTCGATCGGCGTCATCGCTGTCACGAATGCCGGAAGGACGTCATGTGCCGTACGGCCCTTTACCGTTGCCCGCGGCGCCCGGTCGTAGGCGAGCAGGTCGACGCGGTCGCCGGCACGGGAGCCGAGTGCGGCCAGCAGGAGGGCGGCGTCCATGGCCGCGTCCAGCCGGGGGGCATCGCCCACCCGGCCCGCTGAGGTCCTCCCGGTATCGAGGACGATGAGGACGCGCCGGTCGCGTTCGGGGCGCCAGGTGCGGACGGCGACCGAGGATTGCCGGGCTGTCGCGCGCCAGTCGATGGAGCGGGTGTCGTCTCCGGGGATGTACTCGCGGATGCTGTCGAATTCGGTGCCTTCGCCGCGGATGAGAATGCTGGTCCGGCCGTCGAGTTCGCGCAGCCGGGCCAGCTTGGCCGGCAGGTGCTTTCGGCTGGTGAAGGCGGGGAGCACTCGGACGGTCCAGGGTACGGAGTGGCTGCCCTGGCGGGCTGCGAGGCCGAGTGGGCCGAAGGACCGGACGGTGATGCGGTCCGACTGCCGGAGGCCGCGGCGGCTGGGATGCAGAGCTGTGGTGATGCGTTCCCGCTCTCCGGGCCTGACGGCCGCGCGGTGTGGTCCCGCCTGTGCTCCGGCGTCAATCGACCAGCTGCTCGGTGGCCACGCGTCGCGCAGTTGGAGGCGGGCCAGGCGCCGGGAGGGGTTGGTGACGACGGTGTCCACGTATGCGCGTTCGCCAAGTCGAACTGAGGTATCACCGGAACGTGTGAAGCCGAGCTGATTCACTGGCGCCGCCCTGATCAGGTCGTACAGGATGGCTAGGAGCAACGGGAGTTCGACGGCGAGCACGCCGGTCCAGCTGGGGAGCAGAAGGCCGACGAGCAGTGCGCCGAGGGTCGCGAGGAAGGCTGTGCGGCCGGTGAGTGCCATGGGTCAGGGCTCGCCAATCAGCTCACTGTGGCTCAACGGGGGCAGTGACTCAACGGGGGACGGGGACATGGGCAAGGATCGAGTTGATCACGCTGTCGGCGGTGACGCCTTCCATCTCCGCTTCAGGCCGGAGCTGCACGCGGTGGCGCAGGGTCGGCAGGGCGAAGGACTTGATGTCATCGGGGATCACGTAGTCGCGTCCGGTCAGCCAGGCCCAGGCGCGGGCGCTGGCGAGTAGGGCAGTGGCGCCTCGCGGGGAGACGCCGAGGCTGAAAGAGGGGGAATCGCGAGTGGCACGGCAGATATCGACGACGTAGCCGGAGACCTCCTGGGCGATGGAGGTCTGCGCGACCGCCGCGCGTGCCGCTTCCAGCTCGGTGGGGCCGGCGACGGCGCGGACTCCCGCGGCGGCGAGATTCCGCGGGTCGAACCCTTCGGCGTGCCGGGTCAGGACCTTGATCTCGTCTTCGCGGGAGGGCAGCGGAAGATTCAGCTTGAGCAGGAACCGGTCGAGCTGGGCCTCGGGCAGCGGGTAGGTCCCCTCGTATTCGACCGGGTTCTGAGTGGCTGCCACCAGGAAGGGGTCGGGCAGGGACCGTGGAGTGCCGTCGACCGAGACCTGCCGTTCCTCCATGGCTTCGAGCAGGGAGGCCTGGGTCTTCGGCGGCGTGCGGTTGATCTCGTCGGCGAGGAGAAGGTTGGTGAAGACCGGGCCGGGCTGGAAGGAGAACTCGGTGCTGCGGGCGTCATAGATGAGGGAGCCGGTGACGTCGCTGGGCATCAGATCGGGGGTGAACTGAAGCCGCTTCGTTTCGAGTTCGAGGGTTGCCGCGAGAGTGCGTACGAGGAGCGTCTTGGCGACTCCGGGGACTCCTTCGAGCAGCACATGGCCGCGGCAGAGCAGAGCGACGACGAGACCCGTGACGGCGGCGTCCTGGCCGACGACCGCCTTGGAGATCTCGACGCGCAGTGCTTCGAGGGCGCTGCGGGCGCTGTCTGCTGAGGGGGCGCTCACGAGGTGCGGTCCTTTGCTGTCGGTCGGCGGGAGACGGGAGCGGCGTCGGAGAATCGCCGTTCCAGGTGATCGAGGTCGTCGGCAAGCTTGATGAGGTCCGCGTCGTTCGCAGGTGCGTCGCCGAAGAGGAGGGACCGGATGGGGGCACCGTCGCTGTATGGCTGTCCGGTGACATCAGCCATGCGGGGGGCGGTCGGCGGTTCGTCCCGGGGCAGGGCGTGCGCCGCCACGGCGGGACACAGGATCTCCGGTGAGTGGGCCTGGGCCGCGGAGACGCCTGCGAGGGGAGCGAGCCGGGAGCGGGCGGCGGAGCGCAAGGACTCGGCGGCGCGGTCGCGGGCGTTGGCTCTGCGGTAGAGGCGGGCCCGGCCCTCGGTGGTTTCGGAAGCGCGCACGGAGACGGGGAGGCGCTCGGGTACGAGGGGGCCGAGGCGGCGTACGCGCCAGAGCGCGGCGAACACGGCGGCGATGGCGAGCTGGAGGGTGGCCCACGACCAGCCGTCGGGTAGCAGGTCGAAGAATCCGCGCTCGTCTCCCCCGGCGGCGGAATCGACAGCGGAGGGGAGGTACCACACGAGATGAGGGCGCGAGCCGAGCAGTTGAAGCATCAGCGAGGCGTTGCCGTGTTCGTCGAGCCGGTCGTTGAAGAGCGGATCCGGGGCGCCGAGCAGCACGGTGTCCCGGCCGGCTTCGGTCCGGCCGCTGCGGTCACCGGGGTCGGCGGGGAACCGCAGCAGGGAGGGGAGGCCTTGGTGCAGGTAGCAGGCGTCGGCGTGGTCGGCGGTCATGGAGTACCGGATGCCACCCAGTTCGGCGTCACCGGCGCGCTCGGCGACCGGATAGTCGCAGTCCGGTGGCGTGGGTTCCATCGGGGCCGGAGCGGCTGCGCGTACGCCCGGTGTGAGGGCGGCGGTCGAGGCCGGTCCGGGTGCGATGAGCACGGTTCGCCCGCCGCGCTTCAACGCCTTTCGCAGTGCGTCCCGTTGATGGCGGCTGAGGGCGTCGGGGTCGCTGACGAGCAGAGTCGTACCGGGCCCGGCGGCGTTCTCGGCCTCGGCGGCGGTGGTGACGACGCGGGTGTCGACGCCCCGTTCCCCGAGGAGTTCGGCCACGGCCCGGCTGCCGAGGGGATCCGTGGAACGGGGGTCGAGGACCCCGTATCCGCCTCCGGAGCGGAGGGCGGCGATGATCACTCCGGTCACTGCGAGGATCGCCGCCGCGAGCAGCAGGCCGCGGGTGCGGGACCACATCCGCCTCGCGGTCGGCGAGAGCGAGGTGGTGGCGGACGTGGTGCTCAACGGCGCCCTCCGTCCGGGACGGTGGTGGTGCGACGGGCCGCGTCGTTCTCCGGGGTGTCGCTGTCGCCGTCGCCAGGGGCTCCGGTTTCCGGCAGGAGTGGCCTGGCGTGCTGGAGCGTGTCGTCCAGGTCGCGCATCGCACTGTATGCGGCGGTGTCGGCCGGCCGTTTCGCGTACGTCACCTCATCGAAGGCGTGGGCGGCTGCCCGTAGCGCTTCCGCATGGTCGGGCAGGGTACGGGCGGCCTCGGCGGCGGCTTCGTCGGCGGTGCGGCCGGGGCGGCGGTCGAGCAGGGCTCGTTCCTCGAGGGAGCGGACGATGGCCCGCATCCGCTCCTGGAGAGCTTCGCTCCACCGGTGGGCGGATGCGTGTGTCTCGGCGGCCGCTCGATGCCCGGCCGCGCTGCGGTGGCGCTCGTCGAAGAGGGTGCCGCCCTCGGATGTGGGCTCGGGCCGGAGCTTGCCCAGCCGCAGGCGCAGTGCGATGACCAGGAGTACCGCGGCACAGGCGAGGACGGTGAGACCGACCCAGCCACCCGGCGTGGCCTGTGCCGCTGAGCTCAGCAGAGCGCCGACGCGGTCCCACAACCAGTCGAGCAGGCGCTGGAGAAGGCTGGGATCGTTCTCGTGGTACGCGGGTTTCGACAGTTCGCGTTCGGCCGCCTCACGGGCGGGCGTTCGGGGGGTGGTGACCGGCGGGCCATCGTCCTCGCCGTCGGCCGCTGCTGTGCGCAGGCCGGCCGCCGTGCGCAGCGCCGCTGTTGTCACGCCCCCCGACATCGCCTCAGCTCCCCGGAGTCGGGCGGTCGGAGCGTTGGTCGCCGTAGCCGGGGATGCCTGCGGCGCGGGCGAGTTCGAGGTCGAGTGCCTCGCGGCGGATGCGCTGGTCGAGGTAGAGCAGCGCGGTGACACCGGCCCGGATCGGGAAGGTGATCGTGGAGGCGATGACCGCGCCGATGCCGACGACGATCAGGTACGCCCAGCCGTTGCCCGGTGCCGGGTCCGTCATGGCGGAGAGGCCTTGGCCGCCGGCGATCATCCCGATGAAGGTGGCCGGCATCTGAATGATCGAAGAAACGATCAGGACCAGGATCGCGGCCAGCAGCTGCACGCCGAAGACGCGCCACCAATTGCCTCGCACGAGCTTGGCGGAGCGGCGCATGGAGGTGGTGACGCCCTGCTTCTCCAGCATCAGGGCCGGGGCGGAGAGGCTGAGGAGGGTCCAGATCCAGACCGCGGCCGCCAGGCCTGCCAGCAGGCCGACGAGCAGCAGGGCCACTCCGAGGGCCTGCACGCCCGTGGCGAGGAGGACCAGGCCCGGTGCCGAGCCGACGAGCAGCGCCAGGGACACGAGCAGCGGGATGAGGATCAGGAGGCCGAGCAGGCGCAGGAGCCGCGGGCGCGAGTCGCGCCACGCTTCGCCGATGGTGACGGCACGGCCGAGCACCGCACGGCTGACCACGATCGTCAGCATGGCCGTGGCGATCACCGTGCCGAGGGTGTCGACGAGGACGGCGACGCCGGAACTGCCGAGCGCTCCGCTCATGGCGTCGGTGAGTTCGTCGACGCTGGGGTCGGGATCCTTGCTCAGCGCGTTCAGATCGCCGGCGTCCGGGAGCCAGTAGCGGGTGACGACCGTCGCCACGAGCTGGACCACGATGGCGACCGCGAGGGAGATGCCCAGCACCGTGCGCCAGTGCGCCCGCATGGTGGTGACGGCGCCGTCCAGTATCTCCCCGACGCCGAGCGGGCGCAGTGGGATGATGCCGGGCTTGGCGGCGGGCGGCTGGTTCCAGCCGCTGTTCCAGTTTCCCCACCCGGGCTGCTTCCCCCACCCGGGCTGCCCGGGTGGGGGCGGCGGAGCACCCCAGCCCTGGCCCCTGTCGGCCGGCGGTTGCCGTGCGGACCAGTTCCTGGGCGGTTCGTCGGAGTGTGTCCGGTGAGAGGAGTCGCCGGGCGCTTGGGCGTGCTTGGTGTGCTCCTCGTCGTCGGGCGAACGATCGGAGGAAGAGGACCCGGGCGAGGCCCAGCCCGGAGAGTCGTTCACGTGTGGTCACCTCGGGGGATCGGTCGCGCCATCGCCTGTTCGGCAGTCATAGTCCCACGGTCGTCCGGGATGCGGACCGGGCCCCGGACCTTCGGATCGCCTTCAGAAGTGGTTGTGGATGGGGGCAGACTGTCCGGATGGCAGATCATGGTGTTCCGGCGCTGCGCTGGGAGGAGCCCCGGGAGGGGCCGGTACTGGTGCTTCTCGACCAGACGAGATTGCCGGCCGAGGAAGCCGAGCTGGTGTGTGCGGACGTATCCGCGCTGGTGGCGGCGATCAGGACCCTGTCCGTGCGGGGAGCTCCGCTGCTGGGGGTGGCGGGCGGCTACGGTGTCGCGCTCGCCGCCGTGCGTGGCTGGGACGTGGCCGACGCGGCGGACCGGCTGGCGACCGCGCGGCCCACGGCGGTGAACCTCGGTGCGGGTGTGCGGCGCGTGGAGCGTTCCTACCGGGCAGCCGTCGACGGCGGAGCCGGGAAGGAGCGGGCCGGCGCCGTGGCGCTGGCCGAGGCCAGGGCGCTGCATCAGGAGGATGCCGAGGCGAGTGCGCGCATGGGGGAACTGGGACGGGAGCTGCTCGACGAGCTGCTGCCGACGGGGCGGCTCCGGATACTGACGCACTGCAACAGCGGCATCCTGGTCTCCGGCGGGAAGGGCACGGCCTTCGGGGTCATCACGGAACTGCACCGTGCCGGTGAGCTGCGCCGGCTGTGGGTGGATGAGACCCGGCCGCTGCTGCAGGGCGCGCGGCTGACGGCGTACGAGGCCGCGAGGGAAGGGATGCCGTACAGCGTGCTGGCCGACAGTGCGGCGGGCTCGCTGTTCTCGGCAGGTGAGGTGGACGCCGTTCTGATCGGCGCGGACCGGATAGCGGCGGACGGGTCGGTGGCCAACAAGGTGGGCAGCTATCCGCTGGCGGTGCTCGCGAGGTATCACCGGGTTCCGTTCGTGGTGGTGGCGCCGGTGACCACGCTGGATGCCGCGACGGAGCGGGGTGCCGACATCGTGGTGGAGCAGCGCCCGGCCCGCGAGGTGACGGAGTTCACACTGCCGGATCCGTCGGGTTCCGGGGCGGAGTCCGGTGCCGGGGTCCCGGTGGCTCCGGTGGGGGCTGACGCGTACAACCCGGCCTTCGACGTGACCCCGCCGGAGCTGGTGACGGCGATCGTCACGGAGCGGGGCGTGATCTCACCGGTCACCAGGGAGGCTGTCGCGGAGCTGTGTTCCCCGTCACCAACGAGAGAGTCACGATCGGGTAATGGGATGATGAACTCATGAAGGGACGCGTCCTAGTCGTCGACGACGACACCGCACTGGCAGAGATGCTTGGCATCGTGCTGCGTGGCGAAGGCTTTGAACCGTCGTTCGTGGCGGACGGCGACAAGGCGATCGCTGCCTTTCGCGAGACCAAACCGGATCTGGTGCTGCTCGATCTGATGCTGCCCGGGAGGGACGGCATCGAGGTGTGCCGTCTCATCCGGGCAGAGTCGGGAGTGCCGGTGGTCATGCTGACCGCCAAGAGCGACACGGTGGATGTGGTGGTCGGTCTGGAGTCGGGGGCCGACGACTACATCGTCAAGCCGTTCAAGCCGAAGGAGCTGGTGGCGAGAATTCGAGCAAGACTGAGGCGGTCGGACGACCCCGCACCGGAGCAGCTGGCGATCGGCGATCTGGTGATCGATGTCGCCGGTCACTCGGTGAAGCGGGACGGCCGGTCCATCGCGCTCACCCCGCTGGAGTTCGATCTCCTGGTGGCGCTGGCGCGCAAGCCCTGGCAGGTCTTCACCCGTGAGGTGCTGCTGGAGCAGGTGTGGGGCTATCGGCACGCCGCGGACACGCGGCTGGTGAATGTGCATGTTCAGCGTCTGCGTTCCAAGGTCGAGAGAGACCCGGAGCGACCCGAGATCGTGGTGACGGTGCGCGGCGTGGGTTACAAGGCCGGACCAAGCTGAGATGGTCCGAAACGGCTCCGTCCAGCACCGGGCACGTGCGGGTGGAGCCGTGAACCGTGAGTCCGAAATGTCTAAATTCAGGCGTTTGTGGCGCAGTGGTGCACTCTTCTCCGAAGGGCTGCTGCCCGAGGGCACGACCGGGCCTCGGGCGCATCCCATGGTCCGCTTCTTCATCCGCTGGGTGCGCCGGCCGCTGCTGCCCGTCATGCGGCTGTGGCGGCGCAACATCCAGTTGCGGGTGGTTGCGGCCACCCTGCTGATGTCGCTGGGCGTGGTGCTGCTGCTGGGCATCGTCGTCATCGGGCAGGTGCGCAACGGTCTGCTCGACGCGAAGGAGAAGACCGCCCAGAGCCAGGCGGCGGGCGGGTTCGCCGCCGCTCAGGAGATGGCCGACAGCGCGGGCAGCGGCCGTAGCGGAGAGGGCGGTTCCTCGAGCGGTGGCCGGAGCTCGCAGAACACCGGCACCTGGCTGAACAACCTGGTGGAACAGCTCGCCAGCGGCGGCCAGGGGGTCTACTCCGTGGTCGCACTCGGCTCCCAGAACGACGAATCACCCTTCCTCGGCAATGGACGGTCCACCACGCGCGGACCACGCGCCTCCGGTGACATACGGCCCGAGGAGAGCATCCCGGCCGATCTGCGCAAGGCCCTGGACAAGCAGCCCGGCACGCATCAGCGCTATGCGAAGGTCTACCGGCAGGACGGCCGCAGCACGGCGGGACTGGTCGTCG
The DNA here is from genome assembly GCF_050698815.1 of Streptomyces sp. GTDB lineage: Bacteria > Actinomycetota > Actinomycetes > Streptomycetales > Streptomycetaceae > Streptomyces. The sequence goes on along the minus strand of NZ_JBOHCV010000658.1, from coordinate 10,355 downwards.
GCAAGCGGCTCAACGACGCCGGCGGCGCCCCGTACCAGCTGTACTACGTCTTCCCCTTCACGCTGGAGGAGGATTCGCTCAGCCTGGTCAAGGGCACGCTGGCCACCGCCGGCGTGTTCGTGGTGGTGCTGCTCGGTGCTATCGCCTGGCTTGTGGTGCGGCAGGTCGTCACGCCGGTACGGATGGCCGCCGGCATCTCCGAACGGCTGGCCGCGGGCAGGCTCCAGGAGCGGATGAAGGTCACGGGCGAGGACGACATCGCCCGGCTGGGCGAGGCGTTCAACAAGATGGCGCAGAACCTCCAGCTGAAGATCCAGCAGCTGGAGGAGCTTTCCCGGGTGCAGCGCCGCTTCGTCTCCGACGTCTCGCACGAGCTGCGCACGCCGCTGACCACGGTACGGATGGCGGCCGACGTGATCCACGAGGCGCGGCAGGACTTCGACCCGGCCACGGCACGCTCCGCCGAGCTGCTGCTCGGCCAGCTCGACCGTTTCGAGTCGCTGCTCGGTGAACTGCTGGAGATCAGCCGCTTCGACGCGGGAGCCGCCAACCTCGAGGCCGACCCGATCGACCTGCGCGACGTGGTCCGCAGGGTCGTCGAAGGGTGCGAACCGCTCGCCGACCGCAAGGGCAGCCGCCTCCTGGTGCGGGGGGACGAGCGCCCCGTCGTCGCCGAGGCGGACGGACGCCGCATCGAGCGAGTGCTGCGCAACCTCGTCGACAACGCCATAGAGCACGGTGAGGGCCGCGATGTCGTGGTCCGGCTGGTCTCCGGGGGCGATGCGGTCGCGCTGGCCGTACGGGACTACGGCGTCGGGCTCAGTCGCGGGGAAGCGGACCGCGTCTTCAACCGCTTCTGGCGCGCCGACCCCGCACGGGCCCGTACGACCGGCGGTACCGGTCTGGGCCTGTCCATCGCGCTGGAGGACGCCCGGCTGCACGGTGGCTGGCTGCAGGTGTGGGGTGAGCCGGGCGGCGGCACGCAATTCCGGCTGACGCTGCCGCGCACCGCGGGGGACACGCTGCGCGGTTCGCCGCTTCCGCTGGAGCCGGCCGACTCGCGGCGCAGACGGGGGCTGCCGGCCGGTGGCGCTGCCCTGCCTGCGCAGCACAGGGAGGCGGGGACGGATGCGGAGGCACACGGCGTGCGGGGCAGGCCGTCCGCTGAGCCGCCCGCAGCCGCGACAGCGACAGCCGCCGCGAGCGGCTCAGCGGCACCTGCCATTGCCCGCGAGGCCGGCCGGGAGGAGGACGGCGATGGGCGCTGAGCCGCACAGCCGGCACCGGCGCACGGCCGGTCCACTGCTGATCGCCACCGCACTGCTGCTGTCGGGGTGCGCCTCCATGCCGGACGACGGCACCGTCGATCACGTCGACTCCTCACACCGGGCCGACCCGGATTCGCAGGTGCGTGTCTTCGGGGTCAGTCCGCAGAAGGGCGAGGGGCCACAGCAGATCGTGCGCGGTTTCCTGGAGGCGACCACGAGCGATGAGGCGGCCTTCTCGACGGCCAGGAAGTACCTGACCGAACGGACGGCGGACAGTTGGAACCCCTTCGCCCGTACGACCGTGCTCTCCGGGGGCCCCAGCCCGGGCAAGGCGCAGCCGGGCCAGGACCGGTCGGGCGGCTTCAGCGTCGAGGTGTCGGGCACGCGCGTCGCGGAGGTCGACGGACGGCACGCCTATGCGCCGAGCGACGGGGGCTACCGCGAGAGCTTCCACCTCTCCAAGGTCAAGGGCGAGTGGCGGATCGACCACCTCCCGGACGGACTGGCGCTCGGAGAATCCGATTTCCAGCGCATTTACCGGCCGGTCAACAACTACTACTACGCACGGCTGGGACCGGATTCCGAGGCGATCGCGGGCGGTGAGGACGTCCTGGTCGCCGATCCCGTCTATCTGCGGCGGCGGATCGATCCGGTCACCAAGACGGTCGCCGCGCTGGTGGCGGGACCCTCCGGCTGGCTCGGCCCGGTGGTCACCTCCGCTTTTCCGAAGGGAGCCCGGCTGGCACCGGGCCAGCGCCTGTCGCTCGACGACTCCGGGGCACTGACCGTACGGCTCAACGCACAGGGCGCGCGAGCAGGCCGCAAGCAGTGCGCAAGGATGGCGGCGCAGCTGCTCCACACCGTGCAGGACCAGGCGTCGGCGAAGGTGAGCCGGGTGGAGCTGGCGGACCCGAGCGGCACCACAGTGTGCGAACAGACACGCGAGCAGGCGGAGCTCTACCAGCCGGGACGGCTCAACGGACGTGCCACACGGCAGTACTTCGTCGACGGAGACCATCGGGTCGCCGCGTTCACCGGGAACAGCGAGCAGGCCCGGCCGGTCGAGGGTGCGCTCGGCCGGGACGAGGCCGAGATGGGCGCCGTCGCGGTGAACCGCGCCGAGCAGGAGGGCGCCGTCGTCTCCCGCGGTCACCGCTCGCTGTACGTCGCACGGCTCGCCGAGAAGAGCAAGCTGGGGGACCCGGTACTCACCAGCGAGGCGAAGCGTGAGAACGACAGGCTGACGGCTCCCAGCTGGGACGGGCTCGGCGACCTCTGGGTCGCCGACCGTGACCCCGACGACCCGCGGCTGCTGCGGCTGCCCGGCGGCAAGGAGAAACCCGAAGAGGTCGCGGTGCCGCAGCTCGCGGAGGACCGGCGCATCGAGTCGTTGCGGATCGCCTCGGACGGCGTACGGATGGCCTTGCGGATACGGGAGCCGGACGGCCGGCGGACGCTGCAGCTCGGACGGGTGGAGCGCGGGGGTACGGCAGCGAAGCCGGAGGTGAGCGTCACGGCACTGCGCAACGTCGCGCCGCAGCTCGAGGATGTAGCGGCGGCGTCCTGGGCCGGCGGTAGCCGACTGGTGGTCGTGGGGCGCGAGTCCGGGAGCGTGCAGCAGTTGCTGTACATGGAGACGGACGGTTCGGCCGCGAACCAGCCGACGCTGCCGGGAATCAACGACGTGACGGGGGTGGCGGCCTCGGAGGACGAGAGCAAGCCACTGCTCGCCGACTCCGAGGACGGCATCGTGCGGCTGCCACCGGACGCCAACTGGAAGACGCTCACGGACAGCGGATCGGGCCCCGTCTACCCGGGTTAGGCCGGGTCGGGCGGGCCGCCCCGGGCGGCGGTCCGTGAGTTGTCCACAGGGGTGGCCGCCGCCGATCGGCGCTGCGAGAGTGGTGGACATGCGGGAGGTGTGGCAGGAGCTCCAGCAGGAACTCGGTGGTCTGCTGCTGCCGTCGGACTGTGCCGGCTGCGGACTGCCGCGGGTGCGGAGCTCGCTGTGCGGGGAGTGCGGCAGCGCGCTGACCGGCGTGGCGCCGCGGCGGGTCTGGCCGTCGCCCGTGCCGTCGGGGCTGCCTGCGGTGTACGGAGCGTTGCCGTATGCCGACGAGGTGCGCGCCGTGCTGCTCGCTCACAAGGAGCGGGGCGCGCTGCGGCTGGCGTCCCCGTTGGGGAGTGTGCTGGCCGCCGCGGTACGGGCGGCGGCCGCGCATCCGGGGCGGGGGCCCGTGACCGGGCCGCTGACACTGGTGCCGGTGCCGTCCGCGCGGCGGGTGGTGGCCGGCCGTGGCCACGATCCGGTGCGGCGGGTCGCCCTGGCTGCGGCGCGGGAGCTGCGGCGGGCAGGACTGCCGGCGCGGGTGCTGGCGGTGCTGCGGCAGCGGCGAGCGGTCGCGGATCAGGCGGGACTGACCGCTGAGCAGCGGCTGGCGAATCTCAGCGGGGCGCTGCAGACGGTGTCCGGCGGCGGCAGGCTGCTGGCCGAGGGGGAGACGGTGCTGGTGGACGACCTGATGACGACCGGTGCGTCGCTGGTGGAGGCGGCCCGAGCCGTAAGCGAACAGGTGCGGAACGTAACCCTTGCGGCGGTCGTGGCGGTCCGGTACAGGAGATGAAATGAGTGGCATGGCAGAAGCCGGGAAGTCGTCGACCTAGCAGAGATCGCACATCGACGCCGGTAACTGCTCAGGATTGGTACCTGAACGGAGGTACGTGCCAGTAGGGGGTGCCGACCATCCTCCAGTGGAGGTACGTTCGGATTGGGGTGACGATCTTCCCCCCGGGGGAGAAGGAGGTGACAGTCGCAAGCCGAGGTTCCGGAGGCTGGCGGCAGCAGGCTGAGCCTCCGGTGTCAGTGCACAAAGGAGGCGCTTCGCGTTTCTAAAGGCGGAGCGCTCCGGGAACGGAGTTCTGCGTGGACATCGTCGTCAAGGGCCGCAAGACCGAGGTGCCCGAGAGGTTCCGCAAGCACGTGGCCGAGAAGCTGACGAAGATCCAAAAACTCGACGGAAAGGTGATCAACCTGGATGTCGAGGTGTGCAAGGAACACAACCCCCGGCAGGCCGACCGTTCCGACAGGGTGGAGATCACCCTGCGTACACGAGGGCCCGTCATTCGCGCGGAGGCCGCGGCCTCCGACCCCTACGCTGCGCTTGATCTGGCAGCGGGCAAGCTGGAAGCACGCCTGCGAAAGCAGCACGACAAGCGGCGGGTGCACCGTGGAGGGAGCCGTGCGCCGATGAGCGTCGCAGCCGCCACCGCGCACCTGGCGGAAGAACTCAACGGACGGCTCGACGTGGCGAAAGTGCCCGCACCGGCCAAAGGTGACGAGCAGCCGATGACCACCAGGGTGGGTCCGCTCGAGGTGCAGGGTGACGGCCCGCTCGTGGTCCGGGAGAAGACCCATGCCGCCGCACCGATGACACTGGACCAGGCTCTCTACGAGATGGAGCTGATCGGCCACGACTTCTACTTGTTCGTCGACTCCGAAAACAAGCAGCCGAGTGTCGTCTACCGTCGGCACGGCTATGACTACGGCGTGATCCACCTGGATCCGGATCCGTTCGCCGTGTATCCCCCGCCCGAAGCCGGTGGAGCTCTCGGCGGCTGATCGCCAGGATTCCGATGTGATCGCGCCCCCGGCCGGGTCCGAGAACTCGGCCGGGGGCGCGGGCATGGAATCATGGCCCCACTCACCAACCGGCGTGCTGTGCGGCGCGGTTGGTGCGGCATAGCCTGCAGGGGGAGGAACCGATGGTGGACAGCTTCGGGCCAGTGATGCCCATGCCCGGTGCACACCCGGCCCCGGCGCCGGCAGGGGAGGACGACCCGCGTGAGCGGCAGCCGCCCGAGCCGATCCGGGTTCTGGTGGTGGATGACCACGAACTTTTCCGCCGGGGACTGGAGATCGTCCTCGCTCAGGAGGAGGACATCCTGGTCATCGGTGAGGCGGGAGACGGCGCCGAGGCTGCGGAGAAGGCCGCCGATCTGCTGCCCGACATCGTGCTGATGGACGTGCGGATGCCCAAGCGGGGCGGGATCGAGGCGTGCACATCGATCAAGGAGGTGGCTCCGAGCGCGAAGATCATCATGCTCACGATCAGTGACGAGGAGGCCGACCTCTACGACGCCATCAAGGCGGGAGCCACCGGCTATCTCCTCAAGGAGATCTCCACCGACGAGGTGTCGGCGGCGATCCGGGCGGTGGCCGACGGCCAGTCCCAGATCAGCCCGTCGATGGCGGCGAAGCTACTCACCGAGTTCAAGTCGATGATCCAGCGCACCGACGAGAGCAAACTGGTGCCCGCGCCCAAGCTGACCGACCGGGAGCTTGAGGTGCTCAAGCTCGTCGCCACCGGCATGAACAACAGGGACATCGCCAAGGAGCTCTTCATCAGCGAGAACACGGTCAAGAACCATGTGCGCAACATCCTGGAGAAGCTCCAGCTCCACTCCCGGATGGAGGCCGTGGTCTACGCGATGCGCGAGAAGATCCTGGAAATCCGCTGATACGGTTCGCCGGCCGGCCCGCTCACGTCCCGGCCGTCAGCGCCTCCGCCAGCGCGTCCGCCAGCTCCGCGTCGTCGCAACGCCCCACCCGTACCTCGTCGCAGCCCACCCAACCCGCGGCCTCCCACAGCGCCTTGGCCATCGGCACGACCGCCTTCCGGCCGGCCATGGAGACCTGGCGGGCCACCAGCGTAGTCCCCTCACGCCCGGGATCGACCCGGCCCAGCAGCTTTCCCCCGGCCAACAGCGGCATCGTGAAATAGCCGTGGATCCGCTTCGGCTTGGGGACATACGCCTCCAGCCGGTGCGTGAAGCCGAATATCCGCTGCGTGCGCGGCCGGTCCCAGACCAGCGAGTCGAAGGGCGAGAGCAGAGTCGAACGGTGCCGGCCTCGGGGCGCGGCCGCCAGCGCGGCCGGGTCGGCCCAGGCGGGCTTCCCGCCCCAGCCCTCGACAGCCACCGGCACCAGGCCCGTGTCCGGCAGCACCTCGTCCACCTGCTCGCCCTTGAGCCGGTGGTAGTCCGCCAGGTCGGACCGGGTCGCCACCCCCATCGCCGCGCCGGCCTGAGCCACCAGCCGGCGCATGCACTCACGGTCGTCGATGTCGTCGTGCAGCAGCTTGTCCGGAATCGCGCGCTCGGCGAGGTCGTACACCCGCCGCCAGCCACGCCGTTCGGTGCACACCACCTCACCGGTGTCGAGCAGCCACTCCACGGCGATCTTCGTGTCGGACCAGTCGAACCACTCCCCGCCGTTCTTCCCGCCGCCCAGGTCGGTTGTGGTCAGCGGGCCGTCCGCGGTCAGCCTGTCCCGTACGAGGGCGCAGGCGCGGTCCCGGTCCCGCAGCACATGCCAGCGGTGCCCGCGCGCCCGTCGTGCCCGGCGCCGGAAGGCGAAGTGCGGCCACTCCTCGACGGGCAGGATGCACGCGGCGTGCGACCAGTACTCGAAGCTGTGCCCGCCGGTCCAGTACGCCGACTCCACCGCGTCCCGGCCGACGGCGCCCAGCCGCGCGTACGGCACCAGCTCGTGTGAACGGGCCAGCACGGAGATGGTGTCCAGCTGCACCGCGCCGAGCCGTCGCAGCACCCCGCGGACACCGGCTCGGCGGTCCGGCGCGCCCAGCAGCCCCTGCGCGGACAAGGCCAGCCGCCGGGCGTCGTCGGCGGAGAGGGAGACCTCGGCAGTCGTCATGCGGCACACGATAAGTGCAGCCACTGACAGCCGGCCCGGATCAGCCGACGCGGATCAATCGGTCCTGGCCGGCAGGTACGGCGTCTCCATCGTCCGTTCCCAGTCGGTGGGCAGCAGCGCGGCGATCCGTGCGTCGCGCCGGATTCCGCGCTGCACGATCCGCGCCCGCTGGATCCCCTCCATGACGAAGCCCAGCCGCTGTGCCACCGCCCGCGAACCCTCGTTGCCGACCTCGGCAACCCACTCCAGCCGCTCCACGCCCAGGGCGGTGAACGCCCAGTCGGACACGGCGCGCCCGGCCTCCACGGTGTAGCCCCTGCCGCGTTGTTCCTTCGCCGTCCAGAAGCCGAGTTCCGCCTGCCGCTCGAGGCCGCCCAGTCCCGCCAGCCGCACCAGGCCCATCGAGCCGACGAGAACACCCGATTTCGTGAAGGCGCCGAAGCTGTACATCGTGTCCTCGCGCCAGCCGCCGGGGGCGGCGCGGAGCACGAATTCCTCCGCGTCCTCGCGCCCGTACGGTTCGGGCACCGGTATCCAGCGCAGGATCTCGGGGTCCTGGCAGGCGGCGTGCACCGCGTCCACGTCCTTTGCCTCGAAAGGGCGCAGCAGCAGGCGGTCGGTGGTGAGGGTCGTGGGCTCCATGACGTGATTGTGCCCCCGTGGTCAGGCGCGCCGCCCGGCACCTTCGAGGGCTCCGGCCCGTTAGGGGTACAGGGGCGCATGTCCCTCGCATACGATGGCCGGTGCGGCGGGGACGGTATCGCCGTGCCCGCGCACCGACCGTGCCAGGCCCGACCGGCAAGGAGCCACCCTAAGTGTCCGTCTTCGGCAAGCTCATGCGCGCAGGTGAAGGGAAGATCCTGCGCAAGCTGGACCGCATCGCGCGGCAGGTGAATTCCATCGAAGAGGACTTCGTGGACCTGTCGGATGCCGAGCTCCGGGCTCTCACGGACGAGTTCAAGGAGCGGTACGCGGAGGGTGAAAGCCTCGACGATCTGATGCCGGAGGCCTTCGCGACCGTACGCGAGGCCGCCAAGCGGGTGCTCGGTGAGCGGCACTACGACGTGCAGATCATGGGCGGTGTGGCGCTGCACCTGGGCTATGTGGCGGAGATGAAGACCGGTGAGGGCAAGACCCTGGTCGGCACCCTGCCCGCGTACCTGAACGCGATCTCCGGCGACGGCGTCCACATCATCACCGTCAACGACTATCTCGCCCAGCGTGACTCGGAGTGGATGGGCCGGGTGCACCGCTTCCTCGGCCTGTCCGTCGGCTGCATCGTGTCGAACATGACGCCGCAGGAGCGCCGTGAGCAGTACGGCTACGACATCACCTACGGCACGAACAACGAGTTCGGCTTCGACTACCTGCGCGACAACATGGCGTGGTCGAAGGACGAACTGGTACAGCGCGGCCACAACTTCGCGATCGTCGACGAGGTCGACTCGATCCTCATCGACGAGGCCCGTACGCCGCTGATCATCTCCGGTCCCGCCGACCAGGCCACGAAGTGGTACAGCGACTTCTCCAAGCTGGTGAAGCGCCTGGAGAGGGGCGAGCCCGGCGATCCCCGTACGCAACGGCCGGAGTCCGGGGACTACGAGGTCGAGGAGAAGAAGCGCACCGTCGGCATCCACGAGGCCGGCGTCGCCAAGGTCGAGGACTGGCTCGGCATCGACAACCTCTACGAGTCGGTCAACACCCCCCTGGTCGGCTATCTCAACAACGCCATCAAGGCCAAGGAGCTCTACCACAAGGACAAGGACTACGTCGTCATGGACGGCGAGGTCATGATCGTGGACGAGCACACCGGCCGCATCCTCGCGGGCCGCCGCTACAACGAGGGCATGCACCAGGCGATCGAGGCCAAGGAAGCCGTAGAGATCAAGGACGAGAACCAGACGCTCGCCACGATCACCCTGCAGAACTTCTTCCGCCTGTACGACAAGCTGTCGGGTATGACCGGTACGGCCATGACGGAGGCCGCCGAGTTCCAGCAGATCTACAAGCTCGGCGTCGTCCCGATCCCGACGCACCGACCGCTCGCCCGCCTCGACCAGGCGGACCTGATCTACCGGACCGAGGTCTCCAAGTTCTCCGCGGTCGTCGACGACATCGCGGAGAAGTACGAGAAGGGCCAGCCGGTCCTGGTGGGCACCACCTCCGTCGAGAAGTCCGAGTACCTCTCGGAACAGCTCGAAAAGCGCGGTGTCCGCCACCAGGTACTCAACGCGAAGAACCACGAGCGCGAGGCCGCGATCGTCTCTGAGGCGGGCCGCAAGGGATCCGTCACGGTCGCGACGAACATGGCCGGCCGCGGCACCGACATCAAGCTCGGCGGCAACGCCGAGGGCATGGCGGAGCAGGAGCTGCGGGGGCGCTCCCTGGACCCGGTCGAGAACTCCGAGGAGTGGGCGGCCTATCTGCCGGCGGCGCTGGAGAAGGCGGAGCGCTCGGTCAAGGACGACGTCGACGAGGTCAAGGAGCTCGGCGGCCTGTACGTGCTGGGCACCGAGCGCCACGAGTCGCGCCGTATCGACAACCAGCTGCGTGGCCGCTCCGGCCGTCAGGGCGACCCGGGAGAGTCCCGCTTCTACCTGTCGCTCGGCGACGACCTGATGCGGCTGTTCAAGGCGCAGATGGTCGAGCGGGTGATGTCGATGGCGAACGTGCCCGACGACGTACCCATCGAGAACAAGATGGTGACCAGGGCCATCGCCTCCGCGCAGTCCCAGGTCGAGCAGCAGAACTTCGAGATCCGTAAGAACGTCCTGAAGTACGACGAGGTGCTCAACCGCCAGCGCGAGGTCATCTACGGCGAGCGGCGCCGCGTCCTGGAGGGTGAGGATCTGCACGAGCACGTGCGGCACTTCATGGACGACACGATCGAGGCCTACGTGCAGGCCGAGACGGTCGAGGGCTTCGCCGAGGAATGGGACCTGGACCGGTTGTGGAGCGCGTTCAAGCAGCTCTACCCCGTGAAGGTGACCGTCGAAGAGCTGGAGGAGGCCGCGGGCGACCGCGAGGGAATCACCTCCGACTTCATCATCGAGTCCATCATGGACGACGTCCACGAGCAGTACGACGCCCGCGAGGCGGAGCTGACCGGGGAGATCATGCGCGAGCTGGAGCGGCGCGTGGTGCTCTCGGTGCTCGACCGCAAGTGGCGTGAGCACCTCTATGAGATGGACTACCTCCAGGAGGGCATCGGCCTGCGTGCGATGGCCCAGAAGGACCCGCTGGTGGAGTACCAGCGGGAGGGCTTCGACATGTTCCAGGCCATGATGGAAGGCATCAAGGAGGAGTCCGTCGGCTATCTGTTCAACCTGGAGGTCCAGGTCGAGCAGCAGGTCGAAGAGGTCCCCGTGGAGGAC
>NZ_JBOHCV010000657.1:0-19105 GCF_050698815.1 Streptomyces sp. | reverse complement strand
GTCGTGGTGCTCGCCGTCGAGGCGACCGCGGGCGCCGACATCCTGCACGGCTGGATGCCGGCCGTTCCGCAGTGGGGCTGGGCGCTGCTCGTCATGGTGATACTCACCGCGACGAACCTGATCTCGGTCGGCTCGTTCGGGGAGTTCGAGTTCTGGTTCGCGGGGATCAAGGTGGTGGCGATCGCGGCGTTCATCGTGCTCGGCGGGCTCGCGATCAGCGGCATCCTGCCCGGAGCACACGAATCCACATCGAGCCTGTCCAACCTCACCGCACACGGCGGTTTCATGCCGAACGGCCCCGGCGCGGTCCTCACCGGCGTGCTGCTGGTCGTCTTCTCCTTCATGGGCAGCGAGATCGTCACCCTCGCAGCCGGCGAGTCCGCCAACCCCCGGGCCGCCGTCACCAAGGCCACCAACAGCGTGATCTGGCGCATCGCCGTCTTCTACCTCGGTTCGATCTTCGTCGTGGTCACGCTGGTGCCGTGGAACGCCAAGGCGATCACTGAGAAGGGTTCCTACGTGGCGGCGCTCGACGCGGTCAGCATCCCGCACGCAGGGCAGGTCATGAACGTCATCGTGCTGACGGCAGTGCTGTCCTGTCTCAACTCCGGCCTGTACACGGCCTCCCGGATGGCCTTCTCCCTCGGGCAGCGCGGCGACGCACCCCGTTCCTTCGCCCGCACCAGCCGCCGCGGTGTCCCCAAGGCGGCGATTCTGTCGTCCGTGGCTTTCGGTTTCGTCGCGGTCTTCTTCAACTACGAGTGGCCGGACACCGTCTTCGCGTTCCTGCTCAACTCCTCGGGCGCTGTGGCGCTGTTCGTCTGGCTGGTGATCTGCTTCGCACAGCTGAAGATGCGCGGCATCATCTTGCGCGAGTCGCCGGAGAAGCTCGTCGTGCGCATGTGGCTCTTCCCGTATGACGTGGGTGACCATCGGCGTGATCCTGTTCGTGCTGGTCTACATGCTCACCGACGAGACCGGACGCCAGCAGGTGCTGCTCTCACTGCTGGCCGCCGCGTTCGTCGTCGCCGTGGCACTGGTACGCCAGCGGCGAGCTCGGACTCAGCAGGCAGCGGCCTCACGGGAGCACGGTCGGCACTGACACCGACAAGCAACTGGTCTCGGTATGGGCCAGTTCTATCCGGGAGCCCGGCGCAGGCCCTTCCATCGGAGGCAGTGGTGGTCTCCCCGCCCCCGGCCCAAGTGCTGGCCGGGGGCGGTCGGTTCCGCCGACGCGGGTGAGGGTGCGTGTCTAGAGGAAGCTGACGTTCTGGGCGAGGGCGAGTCGGCTGGACTAGTTGATGGTGTTGGTGGCCGGGCGCATGTAAGCGGGCCAGGAGTCGGAGCCGGAACTTCGGGGGCGGCAGCTGCTGCTTCGTGCAGCCCGACGTGGCCACACACGATCGCGGCCAGAACCTCATGGTCGCCTTCCGGCGCCGGCCGCCACCTTGCGGAGGGGTCGGCGCCCCTGGCACCGAGGATGCTTAGTCGAGACAGAACTCGTTGCCCTCGATGTCCTGCATCACGAGGCACGACTCGTTGTCGTCATCGGCGGGCAGTAGTCGTACGCGTACCGCGCCGAGCGCGACCAGTCGTGTGCATTCGGCCTCAAGCGTGGCCAGGCGCTCTTCACCCACGAGTCCGGTGCCGACCCGCACGTCAAGATGCAGCCGATTCTTGACGACCTTGCCTTCGGGAACGCGCTGGAAGAACAGTCGCGGGCCCACATCTGAGGGATCAATGCATACGAACCATGAACCCTGATCCTCAGGAGGCAGGGAGCGGTTGAAATCGTCCCAAGTGGCGAACCCCTCCGGTGGCGGCGGTACGACGTACCCCAATACCTCGCACCAAAAACGAGCGACGCGCTCAGGTTCTGCGCAGTCGAAGACGATTTGGAACTGCTTGGTCGATGACATCGGCGCACCGTAGCAGGGGGACTCTGTTGCTCATTTCCCGGTGTGGATCCGCATGTCGTTGGGAGGACGGTCCCTGCTAGCCGCTGCTGTGTCGTGCGGTCGCAGGGGGTGAACCGATGTCTATGCCTCCAAGTGGTTGCTCGTTCCGGACCAGACCGCGGCCCTCGGGACAGCCCTTAGTCAGGCTGCTGTAGGTGTGGCGAAGTGGGGATAGGCCCCCGGAGGAATCCACCGGCTAGCAGGCGGGCCACATCCGTGCCGTGTCTGGAGTATCGGGAGCGCTGATCCCTCCCAACCTCCAGTCACGAATCGAGGCCACGATGTCGCGCTCTGCGCAACAAAACCCTTTCACCAGCCGCGCTCGCGCCTCGGGCGGTCCGTGTGCGGTACCCGATGTCCAGGTCCCTCCAGCACCGGTACGTGTCGCATTCGCGCTGTGGGTGACGGCTGTTGCAGCTGGCGTTTTCGAAACCGTCCTGGCGGTGGACAGGTTGGTGGCCGACGGCTCGGAATCCACGACTGAGATCGCTGTAAGTCTCGCGATACGGCTGCCCGTCTTCACTGCAGCGCTCCTGGTTGCGCTCCGGATGCGCCGCGGCCACGGCTGGGCCCGGATCGCTCTGGCGCTCGGCCTTGGTGTGGTGGGTACGGCGTCGATGGTGGTTGAGCCGATCCACGTCTTGGCCCAGGGCCGCACCATCGGCGTGGAGCTGGTGGAGGCCGGAGCGATGGACCTCGCCTTCGGGACCAGCCGGGTGCTGCACGTGGCTGCCGTACTCTCCGCCGTCGTTCTGATGTTCCTCCCTGCGGCCAACAGCTACTTCCGGCTCAGCCGTTCCGACCGTGCAGGCAGCAACAGGCAGACGCTCTCGCACCGCACGCGCGTCCGCCGGCCCCACGTATGAGGCATGCCGTGGCCTGCGCCCGTTGAGGCAAGGGCTCTGGCGCGGTCACAAGTCATGGACATCGATCTGCTGGAAATCCCGACCGGGAAGCGTCCAGACTGGCCAACTGGCTGGCGAAACGCCCCGGCATCGAGGTCGTCTGCCGGGACCGAGCACCGTTCTTCGCGGAAGGCGCCACAGCCGGAGCACCCTAGGCCATCCAGGTCGCTGACCGGTGGCATCTGTGGCACAACCTCGGCGAGGCCGCCGAACGGGCTGTTGCCCGCCACCGTCAGTGCCTGCGAGTCCTGGGGCCCGAACCAGCCAAGGAGACAGCTGAGACCACTCCGCCCGAGGAACCGCCGACCTCCCCATGGAAGAGCCGAGCGGCTGCCGGACTGGCTCAACGCTGTCGGGCAGGACGACCTGCCCAGCCTCCACGCCCTCGCCGCAGGCATCGATCGCGACCGCGACGCCGTCATCGCCGGCCTCACCCTGCCCTGGAGTTCCGGCGTTGTCGAAGGACACGTCAACCGCATCAAGATGCTCAAACGGCAAATGTTCGGCCGAGCCGGATTCCAACTACTGTGAAAACGAGTCCTGTTGTCGTGACGAACAGTGACGGCATCACGGAAGTTGAGCCAGAACCCCCAAACCCTGAACAGAGCCAGCCCTGCAGGTCAAGAGCGTAAGCATCAGGCGAATTGACAGTCTGTCAGGCACCAACATGACCCCGAGGGATGCCTCGCCGCGCAGATCTACCTGCGCCTGCTCATCACTGGCGACCTGGTCGACGACGCGGCCGCCGAGCAGGCGGCGCAAGTCACGCTCGTGGCCGCACGCGCCGGCGCCCTGAGGCCGGCGCGTCATGGCGAACCGGCTACGGGGTGAGGATGCTGATGCCCAGCATGCGCGCGCCGATCTCCGTACGCGGGCGATGCGTACTGCCCGGCGCGAACACGACGTAGCTGCCCGGCCCGAGCCGCTGCCCCCGGTCGATGAACTCGCCCGAGATCACGTAATAGCGTTCCTCGCCTTCGTGCACATCCACCTCGGGCCATTCGGTTCCCGGCGCGAAGTCGTACATCCAACCGCAGGCCCGCTCGGTGGCCGGCAGCCGCCGCCGGATGATCCCGGGGACGACCTCAACGGGTTCGACCTCGTCAACGTGCAGGATCTGGACATCACTCGAATCTTGCGTCATGACCCCATCGTGGCGGCGGACGTCCTCTCCGGCCAGTGTCTGGATTGACGCCTGCAGGTACTTTTCTGCCATGAGTGTTCATCGGGTTGTCGCGCTGGTCCTGCCGCCACAGTCCACGTTCGAGCTGGCGTGCGCGGCCGAGGTCTTCGGCGTGCGCCGCCCTGGCCTGCCGAGACGTTACGAGTTCGCGGTGTGCACCGAGCATCCGGGAGCCGTGCCGACCCTGGCGGGATACGACATGCTGGTGAGCGAGGATCTAGCGGCACTCAACGCGGCGGAGACGGTGGTAATCCCCGGCTGGCAACGCCGCGAGGAGGCCGCCTCGCCCGCCGTGATCGATGCGGTCCAGCGAGCCCACCGGCGCGGCGCCCGGATTGTCGCGATCTGCTCCGGCACCTTTCTACTGGCCGAGGCCGGGCTGCTGGATCACCGCAGGGCAACCACCCACTGGCGGCTCGCCGGCGAGCTCGAGGGCCGCTTCCCCGACGTGCGGGTCGAGCCCGACACGTTGTACATCGACCTGAACGACATCGCCACCAGCGCAGGCACCGCCGCCGGCATCGACCTGTGCCTGCACCTGACCCGCGCCGACCACGGCGCTGCCTACGCCGCGCACATCGCCCGGCACATGGTCATGCCCCCGCACCGCGAGGGCGGGCAACTGCAGTACAGCACCGCGGCCCCCGCCGACCGCCAACCACAATCTCTGGCCCCGATCCTCGACTGGGCCACCGGACGGCTGCACGAACCCCTCACCGTCGACGACCTCGCCGCACAGGCCAAGATCGCGCCGCGCACACTCGCTCGCAGATTCGCTCGCCAACTCGGCGTCAGCCCTGGCCGATGGCTGCTCCAGCAACGCGTCATGGCGGCCCAGGCCCTTCTGGAGGAAACGGATCTCCCTGTGGAGACGATCGCGGTCCGAGCCGGCCTGTCCTCGGCCGCGAACCTCCGCAGACGCTTCCACGCCATGGTGCGCACCACACCGGCCGCCTACCGGCGCTCCTTCGGCTGCCACGAACATGGCACAGACTCGTAGCCAGGTGTCCGAGAGGGCGATTAGTGAGCTTTTGAGTGGCTCTGTCATCGTCTGATGGTGTGAGTGCGGGCGGAACCTGCTGGTCCGTATCTGCTCGGCAAGCGGCCATAGTTCATGCACGACGAGGTCGGCACTGCTGAGAGTTCGGGACCAGACGGTGGGGGCGGGCCGTCAGCCGTACCGGTGTTGGCGTGGAGGTAGTGCGCGAGGACCGCCAAGCGGTTCCACGTGTTGCCTGCGTCCAGTCGCGGGCTATCCATTCGGCGTCACTGAGCGTGGGCGCGACCCCGACTGCGGGCCGCACCGGGGCCAGCCACGGCGAAGCCTTCAACTCACCGTCGATCCGGGCATAGACTGCTGTTGCGAGGGTGTCCAGGTTCCGAGCTGGTGGCCGGCCCCCGCGAGCCGGAGGGCGGAGAAGTCCGCGCGGGTGGCCAGCGCGGCGCGAAGAAGCTCGGTCACACTGTCGGGAATGACCGCGTCCTGCTCCGGTAGGACGAGGAGCGCGCGACCGTCGAATCTCGCGTAGGTGTCCAGGGCCTGGCTGCCACGCCAGCTCTCCGAGCGCCGGATCAACTCGGTGAATCCGGCGCCGAAGGGAACGTCCCAGGCATCCTTCCATAGATCCCCGGCGCACAGAGAACGATGGCCGCCACACGCCTGCCATACAGGTCCACCAGATCGGCGACAGTCTGGCCGCTCATGCTGAACCTGACCAAGACCAGACGGCGTTCGTCGTCGAAGACCTCGTCGATGATGGCCGCGGCCTGGTCGCGCCGCCGCCTGAGGCTGAGGTGCAGCAGCTTTCCGGTGCTCCCCGCGACCCGAGAAGTCCAGCGCGACGGCAGGATGCCCGTGCGCGGCAAAGTCTTCGGCGAATGACAGATGCCGCTCCTTGTGACCGGTGCCGGCGCCATGCATGATGACAACGCCGCAGGCCTCGACGCTCTCGTTCTGCGGCGTCACGGTGTAGAGGCTGAGTTGTTCACCATCAGCGGCGTGAACGGTCTTATGTATGACGGCGCCCATTGCTCTCTCTACGTACTGGTGCGGCAGAAGTCCCATCGACCTGGCCAGCAACAATGACACACGGCGCACGACCTGGCGTCGTGGAAACAACGGGACTTCCGCCGTCCGTTTCTCTACGTGCCCCAGCAGTCCGTCTACAACAAGAGGCTACGTGCGGCGCCCTCCCTGTTCACCCACATGATCCGGATCCTGGCTGCGGATACCTCGCTGTGGAGTGACGACGTGTGGGTGGTCGACTCCACCCCGGTCGGCTGCGGATGCTCCCGGGAGACGGCCAAGCGCTCCGATCTGGCCGGCTGGGCCCAGTACGGCTACTGCGCGTCGCACTCGCGGTACTTCTGGGGGCTGTTTGCCCGCACTTGGTATGCGCGCTCGGTGGCCTGCCGTTCCTCTTCGCGCTGACCGGCGCGAAGGCCGATGAACGTGAGACGCTGCGGGACCTGCTCGACACAGCAGCCGACGTCGTCGCTTCCCATCCCCGCCAGACGCGCATCGGCGGCGGACTGCTGACGGAGGGCCTCGACCTCGCCGTCCGCAGCGACGCCCCCTTCCTGGAGCGGGTCGGACGCGGCACCGCCCTGTTCCGCTGACTGGCTGACGGGCCGTTGGGAGGGACTCGCGGAACGCTGTATGAGCCTCGTGGCCGAGGACGGTGTTCCGGGGAAGGCCCGGGTGGTGCTGGCGCTGCTGGCCTGGTGTGGGGGGTGCGAGGATCGCGTCGGTACGCGCTCCGCCATGCGCACCGAGGCGATGAACGGAGCCGCAGCGCGAGCACGTTCGACCGAACGGCAGGACCGTACTCGCCGACGCGATGCGCGCCTATCCGGGTCCGCCGATGTACGGATACGCGAGAAGCCCCGGGACACGCCGACCACCGCCTCCGTCAGGGCGCCCCACCGTTGGTCGGGCCTGCGGCAGCCGACCGGCTCCCCCCGGCGCACCGCCCCTCGACAGCAAGGGTTTTCCCTGTTCCCGGAGCGGCGCACGTTCCTTAGGCTCAACGACGGCCCAACAGCCGTGCACCGTACGGCGTTTCCACTCCTCCGTTTCGGTCACAGCCGCGGCCGTTCACCCCCAACGGCTTTTTCCTCCACCACCGGACCGAAGTCGAGGAGTCCCCATGTCCGACCGAACGCTTTCGTCACGAAGACGACTCGCCGGCATGTGTGTCGCTGTCGCCACAGCGGCCTTCACCGCACTCGCAGGTACCTCTGCGATCGCAGCACCCCCACGTCCCGACGAGGCGCGGATCCTCTCGGCGGACAGCGCCGCACGGATCGACGGCAGCTACATCGTCGTCCTCAAGGGCACGGCCTCCCCCAAGGAGCGCGCGAAGGAACTGACCGGCAGGCACGGCGGCTCGGTGAAGCGCACGTACTCCGAGACCGTGCGCGGCTTCTCGGTCAAGGCCGATGAGCGGACGGCCCGCAAGCTGGCGGCCGACCCCGCCGTGGCCTACGTCGAGGCCGACCAGCGGGTCAGCGCCACCGGCACCCAGCCCAACCCGCCCTCCTGGGGCCTGGACCGCATCGACCAGGCCTCGCTGCCGCTGAACTCCAGCTACACCTACCCGAACACCGCGTCCAACGTGACCGCGTACATCATCGACACCGGTATACGCACCACGCACACCGACTTCGGCGGCCGGGCGACGTGGGGCACGAACACGACCGGGGACGGCAACAACACCGACTGCCACGGCCACGGCACCCACGTCGCCGGCACCACCGCGGGCAGCGCGTACGGCGTCGCCAAGAGCGCGCGCCTGGTCGCGGTGAAGGTGCTCGACTGCCAGGGAAGCGGCGCCACTTCGGGCGTCATCGCGGGCGTCGACTGGGTCACCGCCAACGCCGCCAAGCCGGCCGTCGCCAACATGAGCCTGGGCGGCGGCGCCTCCACCGCCCTCGACAACGCGGTGGCCTCGTCCATCGCCTCCGGGCTCACGTACGCGCTCGCCGCGGGCAACGACAACGCCAACGCGTGCAACAGCTCGCCCGCACGCACCCCGAGCGCCATCACGGTCGGCGCGACGACCAGCAGCGACGCCCGCTCCAGCTTCTCCAACTGGGGCACCTGCCTGGACATCTTCGCGCCGGGCAGCTCCATCACCTCCGCGTGGAACACGAGCGACACCGCCACCAACACCATCAACGGCACCTCGATGGCCTCGCCGCACGTCGCGGGCGCTGCCGCCATCGTCCTCTCGGCCCACCCGACGTGGACTCCGCAGCAGGTGCGGGACGCGCTGGTGAACGCCGCGACCAGCGGCGTCGTCTCCTCCCCGGGCACCGGCTCCCCGAACAAGCTGCTGCGCGCCACGGACGGCGGTGGCGGCGGTGGCACCTGCACCGCCGGCCAGAAGCTCGCCAACCCCGGCTTCGAGTCGGGCGCTTCGGGCTGGACCAGCACGTCCGGCGTGATCGGGCAGCACGGCTCCGCCGGCCAGCCCACCCACTCCGGCAGCTGGAACGCCTGGCTGAACGGTTACGGGATCACGACCACCGACTACGCCCTGCAGGCCGTGTCGGTGCCGTCCGGCTGCTCCTCCTACACTCTCGGCTACTGGCTGCACGTGGACACCGCCGAGACGACCTCGTCGACCGCCTACGACACCCTCAAAGTACAGGTCCTCTCCTCGAGCGGCGCCGTGCTCGGCACGCTGAAGACGCACTCCAACCTCAACGCGGCGAGCGGCTACACCAAGCACTCCGTGAGCCTCGCCTCGTACGCGGGCCAGAGCGTCCAGATCCGGTTCTACGGCCAGGAGGACTCGTCCCTGCAGACGTCCTTCGTCGTCGACGACACGGCGCTCGACGTTGCATGACCCGTTCTTGAACAACCTTGAACGGACTGAACGACCCTGATCGGTGCGGCGCCGGTGCACCCCGTGTGCGCCGGCGCCGTTCCGGCGTGTCCGGGCGGAGCGGAAGCGGAACCGGCCACGGCGGTAGAAGGGGAAGCAGAAGCCCTCGGGGCGAGCTGGGAGCGGAAAGAGGCCGCGATCCGCCGGTGATGGCATCGCCCCGTACGGCAAAGCGCCATTGAGGCTCCTCCCGCAGAGCGCTAGTGTCGCTCCGGATTGCGCGTTCCCGTGGAGGGGCAGTGATCGGCGTCGACAGCACAGGACCAGTCACCGCCCCGCCCGCTTCGCGCCTGGTGGGCCGGGCGGACCTGCTCGCGACGGCCGAGTCGTACCTGTCGCGCGACGGCAGCGTGGTACTGACCGGGCCGAGCGGCATCGGCAAGACCGCCGTCCTCAACGCCCTGGGCGCGGCCGCCGCCGCCCGTGGCGATCTCGTTCTCCGGACCGCTGGTGCCGAGGCCGAGCGGTGGCTTCCGTACTCGGCGCTCGCCGACCTGCTCGGCCGGATCCCCGACGCCTACCTGGCCGAACTCCCCGGACCACAACGCGACGCCGTCCAAGGCGTCCTGGTGCGCGACCGTCAGGACCGCCAGGACGGGAGCGGCGATCCGGCGCTCGCCATCCGCCTGGCCTGCCAGACCCTCCTCGGGCGCTGCGCCGGTACGCGTCCGGCACTCCTCCTCATCGACGACGCGCAATGGCTGGACACTCCCTCAGCCGACGCCCTTTCCGCTGCGGCGCGCCGGCTGACCGGCAGCGGTGTCCGGGTGGTCGCCGCAGGGCGATGGCCGGACAGCATCGCGACCGAGGACGACGCCCGGCAACCGCTCTGGCCGGTACCGGCCGCTGCCCCCGAGATCACGGTGCCGCCTCTGGGCTCCGAGGATCTGGCCGAACTGCTCGACGAACACGGCGTGCCAGCTCGGTTGGCGAACAAACTGCACGCCGACTCCGGCGGCAACCCGCTGCTCGCCCTCGCCCTGGGCGGGACCGTCGGCGTCAGGCTGCCCCGGTACGGCTGGCCCGCGCCACTGCCCGACGCGGTCCGCACGCTGATCGGCCGGCGTCTCGCGACGCTGACGGCCGAGGTCCGCGAAACCCTCCTGATCGCGGCACTCGCCGGCGCACCCACCGTCGAACTGCTGCTGCGCGCCGGGCAGGAGGAGGCCGGGCGCGACATACGCGCCGCGGCCGGCGCCGGACTGCTGGTCACGGAGGGCAGCACCATCCGCTTCACTCCGCCGGCCGTCGCCGCGCTGATCGCCGAGTCGGCGTCCGCCCTCCGCCGCGCCGAGGTGCACGCGAAGCTCGCCGCGGTCGTCACCGACGGCGCCGCGCGGCTCAGGCACCGAGCGCTGACCTCCGCCGCCCCGGACGCCGAACTGGCCGGAGCCCTGACCACGGCGGCCGAGGCCGCGCACCGCCAGGGTTCACGGGCTATGGGCGCCGAGCTTTATCTGCTGGCCGCCGAACGCACTCCGGCGGAACTCGACGGGCAGCGCCTGGACCGCCTCGTCGCCGCCGCGGAGGTCGGGGCGACCGCAGGACTTCCCGACATCGTCCACCGGGCGGCCGACGCGGTTCTCTCGGCAGACGCCGGACACCGGCCGCGGGTGCGCGTCCGGATGGCGGTGATCGATCTGGCGAGCCAGGGACTCAAGGAAATGGACGAGGTCTTCGCAGCCGCGCTCAACGAGGCCGAGGCCGACGGGGATCCGGCGCTGCTGGCACGGCTCCGGCTGCGTCTGTCCTGGGCCGCGCTGGTCGACGGCCGGCCCGCCCGTGGTGAGGCAGAGGCCGACGCCGCCGCCGAACTCGCCCGCACCGCAGGGGACACGGCGACGGAGGCGATGGCGCTCACTGTGAAGGCGACCGCCGCACGCGTCATGGGCCGCGCGGACTACCGAGCACCGCTCGACCGGGCGCTGACACTGCCCCAGCCGGCTGTCGACGGCTGGCTGCACATGGCCCCCCGCTTCACAGCAGCGCGCTTCGCGATCTTCGACGACCGGCTCCACGAGGCACGGGCGGATCTGCTGCGCATGCTCGCCCTGGTCGGCCGCGGCTCCGGAGAGGAGATCGTCCAGGTCCTGCGCAGCCTCTCGGAGGTCTCCGCCCGGATGGGGCGCTGCCGGGACGCGCTCGACTTCGCCGACCGGGCGATCCGGATCTCCGAAGTCGCCGGGATCAGCCCGGGGCCGGCGTGGTACGACGCGGCGGTTGCCGAACTCGCGGGCGGCAGTGTCGGCAGGGCGGCCGCCTACGCACGCCGCGGCATCCGCGCCTCGGAGCAGGAAGGCGACGCCATCTTTCTGGGACGCCACCTCCACACGCTCGGACAGGCCAGGCTGCGCGGCGGGGATGTACGGGGCGGCGTGGAGGCCCTGCTCCGCGTCCGCGAACTCGAACGCTCCCAGGGCGTCTCCACGCCACTCGTCCTGCGCTGGCACGCCGATCTCGCCTCCGGCCTCGGCGCTCTGGGCGAGCCCGACCGCGCGGAAGAGGTGATCCGCGAGGCAAGGATCGCGATTGGCGACAGGGCCCACGGAGGGGCCGTCACCGCCCAACTCGACCGCGCGGAGGCCGTTGTGCTGACCTCACGCGGCGAGACCGGCGCTGCTCTCGACCGGCTGCGCGGGGCAGCCGAACGCTTCGAGGAACTCGGGCAGCCGGTCGAACTCGGCCACTGTCTGCTGGTCCGGGGCGGTATCGAACGCCGCCGCCGCCGGCGGGCAGCAGCGCGCTCGGCCGTCGGCGAGGCGCTGGTCGTCTTCACCAGGGCCGGGGCACGCCCCTGGGCCGAGCAGGCCGACCAGGCCCTGGCGCTGGCCGACGGCGCAGGCTGCGCGCGGGAGTGCGGCACGGGCGGCGAGGAGTGCGAACACGCAGGCCTGTCACCGCTCCTGACGGCCGTCGAGCAGCAGGTGGCCCTGCTGGTCAGCCAGGGGGCGAGCAACCAGGAGGTCGCGGCCCGGATGTTCCTCAGCATCAAGACGATCGAGGCCTCGCTCACCCGCATCTACCGCAAGCTCGGCATCCGCTCGCGTACGCATCTCAGCTCGATACTGCGGGCGGTAGAGCAGGACGTCACGGGGGGCTAGCTAGACGAGCACATGGGCAGTTGCCGCGACACTATGTCGCTGTGGAACCTCTTCTTCCTCAATATGAATTCCGACCCAGGGTGGAAGGGCAGGGCCGTACGTCTAATGGGCCACGCTCGCGTACTTGGCGTAAAGGAGGGTTGGGGTGAACAGTTTGTTTTGGCGACCCCGCTCTACGTTCAGTACTCCCCGATTACCCCTACGTCAAGCTAACCAAAGATTATTGAGCCAGCGAATACATTCCCCACCTTTCTATCTAGCCCCGGCGGTTAGTTCGTCGCCGTGCGCCACAACGTCGAAGCAACCGCAGCGCGTGATCTAGACGGTGATCCCGCCATCAACTAGAGATCCCAAATGCGGCGCTCACAATCTTACTTGCAAGATCAAGTGAGCCCTTTCGGCACCTGTCGGCCCTGCAGTTGTCAGTAGTGGATGCGTGCCGTGATCGCGCGGTGTTCGGAGTAGTTCAGCCCCTCCTTATCCCCGCGGGTATACTTTTCGTCCGCCTTGTCGGCAGCGTCGAACGTGACGGTTGCTTCTTCCCCGATCTTGGGCAAGGAAGATGCACCCGACGGCCCTGCCTGGGTGAAAAGGAAATCGATCCGGCGGGTTTTGCCCTTCTCATTCTTGAAGGTCCAATTGTCAGCAAGACAGCCAGTGAGCACGCCACGCTCACTGCAGTCGTCATAGATCGCATCGCGGTAGTTGTAGAGGTAACCTCCCAAGTCACCATTGGCTCGCTCATACCAGTCTTGGTTGCCTTCGCCCCAATTGATATTGAAGTCACCACCGAAGATTCGCAGACTGCCTCCCGTGCGCTTGTTGATCTGGCGATCGACGGCATCGAGGTTTTTCTCGGCGCATGGCCAGCCGTGGCTCCTCTTGCTGGGCCAGTGGATGGAGGCGACATTTACCGAGCGGTCAGCCTTTTTGTCCCACAGCTTGGTCGCCACATTCACCGTGCGGTCCTGGCTGTTCTTCTTGCAAGTGCTTTCTCGAGAATTGTAGGCCAACGACTGCCAGGTCCACTTCGCACTCAGCTCCTTGAAACGACCAACACGGTAGATGATGGCATTCGTCTGCCGCTTCTTCTTGCCCCCGCACTTCTTTTTAATTTGTTTCCTGGGTTTCGGGATCGCAATCACGTTGGCGTAGACCCCATCCAGCTTCTTGGTCATGAGTTTGGTGAGGTGGTCCAGCTGTCGCTGGTGTCTGATCTGCTGCACCAGGAACAGGTCAGGGCTGTACTCTCGGTTCTTCATATAATAAATCAGATCCTTGTGATCCCCCCTGCACTTCTCCACCCAATGCGCTTTGGGCCGGTTCTCGACGTTGTTCACATAGACCTGTACGAAGTCGGGATTGTTGTTCACGTCCGCGTCGCGGACGACCTGATCAAACTCATCAGTGGTACGCACGCCTCCTGTTACGGTGCCGGTTGCCGGTATGGCAGCGCCGGCCACAATCACGCCCGCCGCCAACAGGGTTACCTTCACTTTCCGGCGCATCTATGTCTCCCAGGTCTTGCGAGGTCGGTAGCCACCGAGGCGATTCCCCTACGCCCCGTCTCCGCTCGTGATGCGGATCTTCCTGTCGAACTCCTGGTCCCCCGTCGTGAGCCAGGGGTCCTGGAGGAGGGGGCTGTTCAACGGTGGCCGCCTGGCCCGAGAGCGGCGGCCGGTATGGGCTGGCCGACCCTACAGACGGTGTGCCGTGCCCTTGTCCCTGCTCCGCTGTCGTGGCCGTCCAGGTGTCCGAGGAGGACGTTCTGCGGCCGGGCACATCTCCCCCTGCGATGCGCCGACGTCTGGGCGGCGGTGTGGCGAACGTCGCACCTAACGTCACGACGCCCCATAGCCAAACCATGACTGTGCCCCCGTCTTCCGCTAACCCGTTGTCATGCCGTCCCGCAGTCCGCGCCGAGCGCCACGCCTTCTTCGGCGAGGGGTAGTTGAACCCTCAACGTTGGCCTGTGATGCGGACCGTACCACTGCGGTAAAGGCTATGGAAGACCAAAGGCGTTACGCTCTTGGCGTGCACACACTGCCCCGAATCGAGATGGCCTCGCTGATCGAGCTGGTGAACGAGTACGCCGCGCCGACACGGCTGGCCGCCGATCTAAGAGGGACGCTGTCCTATCCAGCGCTTCCGGACCTTGACGACTTCCCGACAACCGAGTCGGAAATGATCGACGCCGCGGACCGGCTGCATCCGGTGTTCGCCTCCCCACACACCGCCCCGTCAACGCTCAACTCGCTGATCGCCGAGCTGGGGCTCCAGCCGCGGCTGGACGAAACCGGCTCGCTCGACTGGGCGGTGCGGGAATCGCCGAACCTGCTACTTGGCCGCCGGCACCGTCAGGCTGCTCGAGTGGGTCCGGGACAGGGGTCTGACCCGGCATGGCACATGCGACGCCTGCCGATGTGTGGACGTCTACGTCGACACCTCACGGCCCGGCACGCGCCGCTACTGCTCGGAAAGCTGCCTCAACCGTGAACGCGTAGCCGCCTGGCGAGCACGCAATCGCAGCACAGCCAGCCCTTCATGACCCACAGTTCCTCCGCACCTCCCTCGCCAGCCGACGGACCGGCCGCCCTGGGACGAGGTGCCCACCGCGACGGGCTTCCCCCTCCCCAAGGACTACCGCGACATCGCAGCGACGAATAACTCACAGAGGATGCGAAGCCCCAGCCGCGCCGCGCGCAGTCCGACAAGTGGGCGCTCAACCTCACTGCCGCCACGCAGTTCTACGAGCGCGAAGGACACCTCAACGTCCCCCGCAAACACGCAGAAACCGTCGACGGGGGTCGATCGCCGGCTCGAGCGCGGACAGTTGTTCCACGCGCTCCGGCTTCGGCGACGCCGCCTGGAGTGTTGGTTGCTCACCCAGGCGCCGAGGATGCGCTGGACGTGATGCCCCCCACCACAGACGACCAGCCACACCTAACCTCGATCTTGCGTTGGCCGAACCCGGTCCTTGACCTGGTGTGCACTCCAGGTTGCAAGGTGTTCGCCATGACGACGTCCGAGAGATACGTGAGCATCGGTGAGGCAGCGCGGCAGTCGGGGCTGACCGTGGACACGCTGCGCTACTACGACCGCGAGGGTCTGCTCGGAGAACTGCCCCGCGATACGGGTGGGCGGCGCCGCTTCGACGCCGACGCTCTCGGACTCTTACACGTACTGGTCGCGCTGCGCCGCACCGGGATGCCGATCGAGGCGGTGCGCGAGTTCAGCAGGCACGCACGCAGCGGAAACGACGCCACGAGGGCCGCTCGGCTGGCGCTGCTGCGCTCCCACGGCGAACGGGTACGGGCGGACCTGCGCCAGCTCCAGGCCGACCTCGAACTCATCGAGTGGAAGGTGGGTGCCTACACAGCGGCCGAGAAAGGGGAGGACCCTCCCCCGAGGAAGGACTTGCCATGAACAGGACGACGGCTACCGCGAATTCATGGTCCGGGCACAGACCGGGCCGGCATCCCATTTCATCGGCTTGGAGGAGATGACATGGTCCCTATCGAAGGCCCCATGATCGTGAATGCGATGCGCGAGGCGAATTCTGCCTTACCGAGCGCACCCGTAGCTGACGAAGCACCCGGCAGACTGCGCCTCTCACGGCAAGCGCTGGCGCGTTCGCTGCGCTCGGTGGCCGACTGGCTGGAGCCGCCGCGCTACGAAGAGCCCGCCTTGCGGCCTCTTCCGCGCTGAGTGTCTCGATCAACAGCTTCCCGCGGCAGCGCGTCGGGTTCTTGCGAACTCGCAGCGAGCCATCACATCCAGCACGTGGAGTCAGGCTTCCTGGCCGCGCCGTGCAGTCGACGGCCTACTTGCGGAGTTTGCTGCCTTTTGCAGGCGGCGGGAGTTGCGAGCTTGGCGGTTTGACGGTGCGGGTGGGGTTGGTGCATCCGGGGACGCTGCCTGCGGGGCTGCAGTTGTCCGGTCTGTTTCGGACGACCTTGCTGTCCGTGAGCGTGACCGAGTTGGAATTCTCGTTGAAGATGCCGCCGCCGGCGGTGATCGCTGTGTTGTGTGTGATCAGGCTGCGATCCAGTGTCGCCGTGCTGAAGGCGTTTCTGAGGCCTGCGCCGGTCACAGCGATGTTGTTGCTGAGGGTGGTCGACTTCAGGTGCAGGGTGCCGGCGAATTGGTTGATGCCGCCGCCTCGAGGGGCTGTGTTTCCCTCGACCGCGACGGAGTCCAGGTTCGCGGTGCTTCTGAGGTTCTCCAGGCCGCCACCGGCGTCGTTGAGCGCTGTGTTGTTGCGCAGCGCCCCGCCTTTCATGGTCAACGTGCCCGGTTGGTCCAGGATTTGGTTGCGTCCGTTGAGGATTCCGCCGCCGTTCAGGGTCGCGGTGTTGCGCTCGATGGTGCTGTGGTCGAGGTTGAGCTGTCCGCCGAGGTTGTGGATGCCCGCGCTCGTTTCAGCTCGGTTGTCCTTGATGGTCGTGCGGTTCAGGTTCAGCGTGCCGCTGTTCCAGATGCTGCCGCCGGCGAAATTCGGCAGGTTGCCGCCGCTGACCGTGAGCGAGTTGAGGGTGAGAGTGCGTGCGCCGCCGGCGGGCGGTACGTGGAAGATGCGGAAGTCCTGCGTCGCGTTTCTGGCGCGGCGGATGGTGGTTTCGCGGCCGGAGATCGTCACGTTCCCGGTGATCTCCGGGAGCCCGTCGTCCGGGTTGTTGGCTGTGGTCAGGGTGTAGGTGCAGTGGGGTGCGAGGGTGATGCGGCCGCCGCTGGTGTTGGCCTGGTTGATCGCCTTCACCAGGCCGTTGATGTCGTTGCACCGCACATGCGTCCCCTCGGTGGCGTTGGCCGGCGCGGCCGGCAGGACTACAAGGGACAGCCCCACACCGAACGCGGCAGTCACGGCACCGGACCGCAAGATGATCTTCATCGCTACGACTCCCTCAGCGCTGGAGAGTGAAACGGCACGTCACCGGCAACCGGCGGCCACGCTGGCCAGGCCGGAATGATCAAATGACGATTCATCCATAACCCGCAGACGCAGCGGCCTCACTTGGCCCACCGCCGAACGGCCCCGGTCGGACGGGCGGATCAGCGCAGTCCGGCGAAGAGATCGTTCTCGGGTACGGCCGCGCCGGTGGCGTCCTTGACTCGTACGAAGGTCTCCATGCCCATCAACTGGCCGAACCTCTCCTTGCCCATCTTGAGGAAGAAGATGTTCTCGCCCTGACTGGCGTGCGCGGCCAGCGCATCGAACTTCTGGCTGCTGAATGAGGTGGTGTCCACCCACGTGGTGATCTCATCGTCGGGGAGGCCGATCTCGGCCATCGCGGCGGCTTCGGCAGGATCCGGCTCCGGCATGCCCTCATGAAACTCGCGCATGGTTTCCTCGAACCGCTGCATCATCGAGCGGGGCACCGTCGTCCAGTACGTCTTCGGCGTCAGCGCGGTCATCTCCAGCGCCGCCATGGTGATGCGATGGGCCTGTATGTGGTCGGGGTGGCCGTAGAAGCCGTTCTCGTCGTAGGTGACGACAACATCGGGCCGGTAGTGCCGCATGAGTTCCGCAAGTCGGGCGGCGCCTTCCTCCACGGGGGTCTGCCAGAAGGATCCGGGGGCGTCGTTGCTCGGCCAGCCCGTCATGCCGGAGTCGGCATAGTCCAGCATCTCCAGATCGCTGACCTTCAGGACGTCACAGCTCGCCTTGAGCTCTTGACGGCGCATCAAGGCGACGGCCGCCGGATCGTGCTCGGGATCGCCCGGCTTGACACCCCCCGGTCCGTCACCGCAACCGCCGTCGGTACACGTCACGAGAACCGTGCGGATGCCCTCCGCCGCGTACCGCGCGAGGACCCCTCCCGTTCCGGTGGCCTCGTCGTCGGGGTGGGCGTGTACGGCCATGAGCGTCAAGGGCCGGTCAGTCATGAAACAGTCCTCCTGCAGAAATACATCCTGGTCCGAGTGAGCGGCGGGCGTACCGCGATCCTGGGGCCCGGATCCTGGTGGGGCGGACGACCTCGTGGTCTCCGTGCTCCCCGCCCGTGCGGCGCCGGCCCCTCGGTCGATGCAACCGAGACGACCGGACCGGTTGTTCCCGTTGCGGCCGCTTGGCTTTCCAGTTGAAGGCCGACCGCTAGAAGCGGTCGAGACGGCAGCCCGCCAGCACCGGCTCGACGGCGCCGTCGACCAGCTCCCGCGCGACCAGCCGGCCCACGGCCGGGGCGAGCGTGACCGCGGAGTGCAGCACCGCCACGTAGAGCCCGGGCACCTCAACGACCGGGCCGACGATCGGCTCGCCGTCGGCCGGCATGGGGCGTACGCCGACCCGAGTGCTGAGCAGCTCGACGTTCGCGGCGCCGCGGAAAGTGGACCGGACGGCGGCGAGAGTCCGTTCGGGCGAGTCCGCGGCGGCGAGCAGCCGGTCCGCGGCGACCTGCCGGAGATCGAAGTCTCGGTTGTTGACCACGGTGCGGACCAGACCGGCCGGAGCGCTGAACCGGAAGAGCGTCGCCGGCGACGGGTCGAGCGGGACGCGTATGCCGAGCGGCGCGCCCAGCGCGGCCGTGGCCACCCCGGCCGCGAGCACCACAGTCGCACCCGAGAGGGGCCCCGCGGCCGTCTCGACTCCGACGACCCGACCCGCGGCGTCCCGGCGAATCGCGGTGACCGGGGAGTCCAGACGGACCCGGGCGCCGTGGGCGCGGACACCCGCGACCAGCCGCTCGGTCACACCCACCGGATCGACGGCGCCGTCACCGGGTGCCCAGACCGCCCACTCCGGGGGCTGCCGCAGGGTGGGCTCGAGCGTCGCCACAGTGGCCGCGTTCACAATCTCCTGCCCGGGCCCCGCCTCCGGCGCGCCGTCCGCCGCGCCCCAGGACAGAGAGCCGGACCAGGTCACCGGGAGCCCCGGCAGCTCGGCCTCGATCCGGCGGTACTCCTCCGCCGCGGTCGCCCGCAGCGCGGCGGCCGGACCCGTGCGTACGCCGGACGCTCCGATCCAGGCGAACGAGTCCGCCGTCACGCCGGCGCCCGGCCGCCCGGCGTCGACGAGGGTCACGACGGCACCGGCCCGGGCGGCGTGATAGGCCACCGAGGCGCCGAC
>NZ_JBOHCV010000656.1:0-4935 GCF_050698815.1 Streptomyces sp. | reverse complement strand
GATCGCGCGCAGTACGGGGAGGAGCGGGCGCTGGACGGTGAAGTGCAGTACCGCCAGGGCGTGTTCGGGGCGCCGGGCCGTAGCGGTGCGCAGGATCTCCATGCCGTGCAGGTGCAGCCCGTCGTGCCCGGCATCGGCGGCGAGGTGCCAGCGGCGGGGACGGTCGGGTGATCCGTACAGCACCCGGGCGGAAGCGGGCGCGAAGTAGGTGGCGCGGGTGGCGGTGTCCGTGCGGCGGCTGCCGAGCTCGAAGGGGAAGGGCCCTTCGGGCCAGGCCGGGGCGCGCCGGAGCCGCACGGGGAGGACAACGGTGAGCGCCTGCCGTACCCCTGTGACGGCTTCGAGTTCGGAGGTCACCCGTAGTACTCGGCGGGGTCGGGCTGGTCGAGCCGGATGACGAATTCGGCCCTGCCCGGGCTGTCGGCGGCCGGGTGGAAGCGGACCCGTTCCCCGGTCCGGATCGTACGGAAGCCCTCCGTCACGATCTGCGTGTAGTCGAAGAAGTAGTGGTGGCCGTCCTCCTCGTCCTGTACGACGTAGGCGCCCGCCGCACCGGTCGGTCCGCCACCGCTGGGGCGCCGGTCGACGATGACACCGTGCCGCGCGTCGCTCATCAGCTCGTCACCCCCTCCTGGTCGGTGATGTCGGTGACGCAGCGGAAACCGACCGCGTTGCTGCCGCCGCGCTTACGGTAGACACCCTTGCTGCTTGCCTGCACCGCGCGTAGCGGATTGTCGTAGCTCCCGCCGCAGATCACCGCCTCACCGGCGTCGGCGAGGCTGGTGGAGGTCCACTCCCAGACGTTGCCGGCCATGTCGACGACGCCGTAGGGGGAACGGTTGGCCGGCCGGTCGCCGACGGGCGTGGCGCCGGCCCTGCGGAGAGAGTCCTGCGCGAACTCCCGCTGCCAGGCCTGGAAGGTCACCACGGGATGCCCGACCCATGCGTCGGCGCAGTTGACCGGCGCGCCGTCCGGGTCGTCCCCCCAGGGGAAGAGCCGGCCGTCCGTTCCGCGGGCGGCGGCTTCCCACTCCAGCGCGGTGGGCAGGCGTTTGCCCTCGAAGGCCGCGAAGGCGTAGGCGCCCCACCAACTGACGCAGGTCGCGGGGTGGTTCTCGAACCGGGGGTCGGTGTAGTAGGCGGGTTCCCGGAGCCGGTCCGTCCACGGGTGGTGGGTGATGTGGCCCGGCTGGTCTGGGTGGTCCCAGGCGGACGTGCCGTCCGGGGTGAGGGCGTCGAGGAAGCGGCGGTAGCGGCCCACTGTGACGGCGTGCCGGTCGAAGCGCACCGGACGTCGCACCCGGCGCAGCAGCAACCGCTCGGCGGGGCCCACGAGATGGACACCGGCGGGCAGGACGCAGTCGTCGGAGAGGGCGGCCGCCGTGTTCTGCCTAGGGGCGAGGAAGGCCCGTACCTGCTCGGTGAGGAACGCGCCCCCGGATATGTCCGCCGCCGCCTCCCTGCCCTCGGGTGTGCTGAGATACCGCGCGGCGAGCAGCTCCTGGTAAGCGGTGTGGGCGAACGCCGCCGCGTCGGGGCCGACCGGCCGCAGCAGTGGCGCGAGTGCGCACGCGGCCAGGTCGAGTTTGTGGCCGGCGAACGCTTCCGGACCCAGCTCGCGGTGCAGATCCAGGAGGCTGAAGACGGACCGGTCGGAGAGGAAGGCGGAACCGAAGACATCGGGTAACCGTTCCGCGATCCGCGCCTGACCGGGAGCGGAGAGAGTCCGTTCGATGTGAGTGCTGAGCAGCACGTCGAAGGGCTGCGGCAGGGGCAGTTGGAGCGAGGCGGCGAGCCGCTTCTCCAGCGGCGTGGCGTCCGGCTCAGCGAGCCGTAGGAGGTGGAAGTGCGGGACACGTGCGGGGTCGACGCCGTTGGCGTACATCTGCTCCACGAGCTGCTCGGAGCGCGCGGCTCCGTAGTCCAGCAACTGGCGAATCTGCGGTGAGTCGGCGAGGAAGGACACCCGGGAACTCATGACCACCGCGGACTCGGCGGACAGCACCGGAGCGAGATCCGCGAAGAGTCGCAGGAAGCCGCCCGGGCTGCACTCGTCCACCCCCTCGTCGACCGCGTCCAGTACGCACAGCGCGGATCCGGAACGGATCAGGTAGAGGAAGAGGTCGTACGCGCGTGAACGGTCCGCCGCCATGCAGCGGGCCAGCAGGCGTGCCACGTACTCCGCGAACGGCTCGTCCTTCGGCTTGAGACCCAGGTCGAAGTAGAAGCGGAACCGGCGGGTGCCGGCGTCTGCCGCCAGCGCACGCAGCAGGGTGCTCTTGCCGCTGCCGGGGCGTCCGGTGACCAGGATGTTCGCGGGCCCCTGGGCCAGCCGGCCCAGCACGGAAGCCGCGTCATCGGGCTCGTGGAGGCGATGCTCCGCTGTGCGTGCGTCGGCGGAGAGAACGTGGGCGGTGATCGTCGTACGGGCGGCCTCGATACGGGCCGGGGCGGCGCCGGTGAGGTGTGCCTCGAGGTCGACGAGGGTGTCGATGAAACCGTCGTAGCGCACCATGCGGCAGTCCGTGCCGAGCAGTTCGCGGAGCGGGCTCGACGCCTCCGCCACGGCAGATTCGTCGTGGGGATCGTCCAGGACGACGAACCGGGTCAGTTTGGGCAGCCGGGTGCGCAGCAGTTCGCCGCCG
This sequence comes from Streptomyces sp., assembly GCF_050698815.1. GTDB lineage: Bacteria > Actinomycetota > Actinomycetes > Streptomycetales > Streptomycetaceae > Streptomyces. The sequence goes on along the minus strand of NZ_JBOHCV010000656.1, from coordinate 2,290 downwards.
TCGGAGGTGAGGACGGCGCGCAGGTCCTCGGCGTCCTGGGACAGCATCAACTCGACGTATTCCAGGCGCATTCCCGCTTCCCGGCAGAAGAGCTGGTAGACGGTGTCCGGGGTGAGGACGAAGCGCTTGGCCTGGCGGTAGCCGAGGGTGACGTACAGACCGGCGAGGAACTCGCAGCGCCGGGCCACTTCGGGGGCCATGTGGGGTTCGCCGCCGGTCAGGGCCGAGCTGCCGGTGTCGGTGAACCAGACCAGGACGTCGACGAGCCGGCGTACCGCCAGCAGTCCGTCCTCGTCGGAGATGTCGTAGCCGTCATGGGTGGAGCGGTTACGGAGCCGGCGGATGTCCTCCAGCGCGTTCATCACGGTGCGGGAGCGGATGTGCGGCTGGCAGCGCTTGACCAGGTCGTTCAGAGCGCGGGTCGCCGGGTCGCCCTCGATCCCGTGGTGCCGCCACAGCTCCTTGAGCAACTTCTCGGTGAGCTTGCCGACGAGGGCGACCGCGTTCTCCGGATAGCCGTCGTTCAAGCTGCGTAAGGGACGTTCGAGATCGAGACCGAGGTGGTCGGCGATGCGCGTGTGGTCATCGAGTTCACCGCGCAGCCGTTGAAGCCGCTCGTCCACCCTCATGCTGATGCCGTTCCCACTTCCCCGGTCCGCGCGCCCAGCACGAAGGCGAACCGGTCGGGGAAGACGAGGACGGACTCCGGATGCGCTGCTTCCATTTCGGCGATACCTCTCTCGATCTCGCTGTCACTGAAGGTGGAGAGCAGCGACATGTAGCGGGCCCGGACCATGCCGACGTACTTCTCGCGGTCCAGCCGCACCTCATGTTCCACGTGGAACAGCCGCGTTGCCAGGCCGGCCGCTTCCAGGTGGCGGGCGATACCGGCGGGGTCGGGCTGGAGTTCCTCGAAGCGGTCGAGAGCCGAGCGGAACAGCGGATAGCGAATGGTGGCCGGGAGCATCACCACGAGCAACCGGCCACCGGGGGCGAGGCGTTGGGCCAGACCCCGGAGCGTTGCGGCCGGGTCTGCCAGGTGATGCACCGCTTCCTTCAGCCAGACGGCGTCAAGCTGCTCGCTGGGGAGTTCCGCGCGGCCTTCGGCGATGTCCTCGGCAGAAGCGAGGAGGGGCGTCAGACCGCTGGGGGGGGGTGCGCCCAGTCGGCGCAGCATCGCGGCGGACGGGTCGGCGCACAGCACAGGGTGCTCAGGCTGGACGGTACGGGCGACCTCGCGGGCGAACAGCCCTGTGCCGCAGCCGATGTCGGCGATCCGGTCGGCGGGGGAGAGGCGCAGCGCCTCGGCGATCCGGGCGGAGATCCACGGGATGTGGTCCGGTCCGTAGACCCAGTGATCCTCGTACGCGGCGGCCAACTCCTCGTAGTGGCCATCTACGTCACGCTGCTCCACGGTCCCCCTCCCACGTATGAGCTGCCCTGGCCGTCGTCAGGCTACCCAGGTCAGAGCGAGCGGAACGCGCCGTCCTTGACCGCTGATACGAACGCGGTCCAGCGGTCGGCCGGGAAGACGAGTGCGGGGCCCTCGGGGGCCTTGCTGTCACGGACGGGCATGACACCGGCGAAGCCGTCGGCGACCTCGACACAGGCTCCGCCCTCGCCGTTGCTGTACGACGACTTCCGCCAAGCGGCGTCGCTCAAGTCGTATGAGGTGCTCATGGTTTCGTGTAGTCCTTTGCGGCCGATTCGATGAGGGTCAGGGACGCCTTCGGTGACAGCGCGGCGGCTCTGACGTGATCGTATGACCTCTGATACTTGGCGACCAGCGGTGGCTCGTCGATGAGTTGACCAGCATGCGCACCCTCGGTATAGGCCACGGAGGGGGCGTCCGCGAAGGTCATCAGGATCGTGGTGCCGTACATGAGTGGATGCGGACCGGCCGAGAACGGGATGACCTGGACCACCACGCGCGTCTGGCGACGGATCAATTCCGAGAGCTGGTCCAGCTGTTCACGACTCACTTCTGGCCCGTCGACAGGCACGCGAAGCGCCGCTTCGTGGATGATCGCCCACAACTCCGGCGCTGTTGGGTCGTCAAGGCGGCGACCCCGCTCCATTCGGGCGGTCACGTGCGTCTCGATCTCATCCTCAGTTGCGAACGGGAGAGTGGCTTGCGTCAGGCCCCGCGCGTACGCCTCGGTCTGGAGTAGGCCCGGTACCAGCATGGGTGCGTACTCGCTGATCGTGGTGGCCAGCTTCTCCAATTCTGCGGCGTCGGCGAAGTAGTCGGGGTGTTTCGAGCTGCGGGCGAGCTTGCACAGGCGCTGGA
>NZ_JBOHCV010000655.1:0-4479 GCF_050698815.1 Streptomyces sp. | reverse complement strand
CTCCAGCACCGCGGCACCGTCCGCGGTCGGCAGCGCCCCCGCCGCGTCCAGCCGCCCGGCCTCGGGTATCCCGCCGCTCAGCGGGGTGGTGCCCACCGGCATCGCGCCGATCACCACGTACGCGTGGTCCGTACGGGCGGCGAGCTGCTCGACCACCTGACCGGCCGGTCCCGCCTCACCGATCACCAGTACCCGGCGCACGGCCTGCGCCACGCGCCGTCGGGCCGTCAGGTCACGGTGCGTCAGGGCCCGGTAGGCGCCGGTCAGCAGGGGCGCGGAGGCGATCGCGGCCAGGGCGTACGCCGGGGCGGGGTACACCCCGCTGACGACCTGGACCACCGCCAGCACGCCCGCCAGGGTCAGCCAGTCGTGCAGAGTCGAGAGCAGCCCGCGGGACTCGCCCACCAGCCGAAGCGTGTACCGCTGGTGTACGGCCTGCACGCCCAGCCAGGCCGCCGAAGCGAGCAGTGCCGCCCACACCGGATGCGGTTGTCCGCCGGCGGTGAAGACGAGGAAGACGGGTACACCGGTGCCGAGCGCGTCGACGGCCATCGCACCAGGCGTGTACCAGCGTGCTTTGTCCCCGAAGGTGTACTTCCGTGCCGGAGGCACGGGGTGCAGGGCCATCATGCGGGCAGACATGCCCGCACTGGTGACCGACGCCGGATCGTGCCGCATCAACCCCCCAGGTACGCGGAATCCCAGCAGCACAACGGCACCTCCCCAAGTGCCGTGCTGACTGACGAGCTGACTTTAGGCTATCCATCCCGGTTCGGTCGCTGTTCATCCACATTTTCTCCGAAAGTGAGGACAAGGGTGTCCACGGTTGTCTGTCAGGGGACGTAGTTTCCGCAGGAGAAATCCGGCCGGACCGCGTGTCGCGAGGAGCAAAGGACATGCACCTCATCATTGGTGCATAAACTCGGGCATAACGTCCCAGTACCGTGATCCCGGCGTGCGGCTGTCCGCTGAGAGCGCGTCCCCCTGACGCCGTTCGAGGAGCCCCACCCGCTCACGGCCTACGGAAAGGAGGCAGCTGCATGGCTGCCACTACTGCTCGTCGCGCCCGGATCGCCGCCACGGTTTCCGCCGTCCTTCTGAGCGGTTCGCTCCTGGGGGCCTCCGCTGCCGAGGCAAGTACCGCCGCCTATCCGCCGCACCGCCCGTTCGGCACCGTCACCGCCAAGTCGGGCCTGAACGTCCGGCAGTACCCGAGCACCGACTCCTCAGTGCTCTTTGTGCTTCCCTTCCGCGCGCAGCGCGGTCTGGACTGCAAGGTCCGCGCCCAGAACATCGAGGGCAACACCCTGTGGTACAAGCTGCGGAACAAGGAGGCATGGGTGACCGCCCGTTTCATGGACAACACCGGGTTCGTGCCCTTCTGCAAGGACGTGCACCCCACGGCCGCGAGCAGCAGCATGAAGTCGCAAGAGGCGATGGGCTGATACGGGCTGATGAGGCGGGCGCGCGGCTGACGTCGGCGGCCGCCTCAGCGGCCGGCCGGCCGAGGGGCTGCCAGCTCCTCGAAGACGGCTGTGTTCAGCGTGAAGGCGCGCCTGCATTCGCCGACGATGCGCTGCTTCTCCTCGTCGTCGGCCGGGACCGCGTCCAGCAGTTCGCGGTACCCCCGCTTGAAGGTGGCGGGGTTCGGGATGTCCTCGAAGACATAGAACCGGACCCCGTCGCCCTTGTGTGTGAAGCCCCACGTCTTCTCCGCCGTGGCCCGGATGACCTGGCCCCCGGAGAGGTCGCCGAGATAGCGGGTGTAGTGATGGGCGACGTATCCGCCGGGCCAGTCACGCGTCACCTCGGCGATCCGCTCGGCGTAGCGGGCCGTCGCGGGGAGCGGGACCGCGGTCGTACGCCAGTCGGAAGGGCCCTGCAGATGGTCGAGGTCGCGCTCCAGCGCCGACAGCCGGAACAGCTCCCGCCGTACGAACGGCCCCGCGACCGGGTCGTCGGCGAGCTTGTCCACGGCCTCCTCCAGGGCCCGGTAGACGAACCACAGTTGCTCGGTGTAGCGCGCGTACGCCGCCCTGCCGAGCCCGCCGCGGAGCATGTCACTCATGAACGACGAGTTCTCCGCCTCGGTGTGCTGCGCACGGGAGGCGTCCCGGATGACGGCGGAGAAGGGCTGTGCCGAGCGCGGTGGGGTCATGTGCTCATTCTTTACCGACGAACTGTCGGCAAAACGTCGGACCACTTGCGGGGACGGAGATCAGGGCAGGGTCAGGATGTCCGCGCCGCTCTCGGTCACCACCAGCGTGTGCTCGAACTGTGCCGTGCGCTCGCGGTCCTTGGTGACGACCGTCCAGCCGTCCTCCCACATGTCCCACTCGTAGGTGCCCAGCGTCAGCATCGGCTCGATGGTGAAGGTCATCCCGGGCCTCATCACGCTCGTCGCCCGCTCGTCGTCGTAGTGCGGGATGATCAGGCCGGAGTGGAACGAGGTGTTGATGCCGTGGCCGGTGAAGTCGCGGACGACGCCGTACCCGAACCGCTTGGCGTAGGACTCGATGACGCGGCCGATCACGTTGATCTGACGGCCCGGCCGCACGGCCTTGACCGCCCGGTTGAGCGCTTCGCGGGTGCGCTCGACCAGCAGCCGGGAGCTCTCGTCGACGTCGCCGCACAGATACGTGGCGTTGTTGTCGCCGTGCACACCGCCGATGAACGCGGTCACGTCCAGATTCACGATGTCGCCGTCGCGCAGCAGGGTGGAGTCCGGGATGCCGTGGCAGATGACCTCGTTGACCGACGTGCACAGCGACTTCGGGAACCGCCGGTACCCCAGCGTGGAGGGGTAGGCACCGTGGTCGCACATGTACGCGTGCGCGACCTCGTCCAGCTTGTCCGTGGTGACGCCCGGGGCGATGTGCCGTGCGGCCTCCGCCAGGGCGCGCGCGGCGATACGGCCGGCCGTCCGCATCTTCTCGAGGGTCTCGGCGTCCTGCACCTCGGGCCCGGTGTACGGCGCGGGCGCGTCCTTGCCGACGTACTCGGGACGGGGGATCGACGCGGGGACGGTGCGATGCGGAGAGAGTTCGCCGGGGACGAGCAGTGACTGGCCAGACATGTGCGCGAGTCTAGCCGTGGCGCGTGAAGTGCTCAGGGGGGAGCATGACCGTATGGCTCTCTTCAAGCGCAAGACCGCCGGCAAGGCCGGCGAGTGGTACTACTGCCTCCACCACGACAAGGTCGAGGAGGGTCCGGAGTGCCCGGCCAAGGACCGCTTCGGCCCCTACGGCACCCAGGCGGAGGCCGCCCGCGCCATGGAGACGGCACAGGAGCGCAACGCCGAGTGGGAGAACGACCCCCGCTGGCACGACTCGTCCTCGCGCGGCGAGGGCGGCGGCACGAGCGGTTAGCCCTGCCGGTCAGGCGCGGTCAGGCGCGGAACGGCATGCCCTCGCGCCGTACGGGGTGGGCGAAGCCCGCGCCGGAGGCCCAGCGGGCGACCTCGGTGACCGTCAGGTCGGCGAGGCGGCGCAGCTCGTTGCCCTGCGAGCCGGCGATGTGCGGGGTGATGAGGGCGTTCTCGCAAGTCCACAGCGGATGGCCGGGCGGCAGCACCTCGGGCTCCGTGACGTCCAGCACCGCCCGGATCCGGCCCGCCAGCACGGCGTCGGTGAGCGCTTCCTGGTCGAGGAGGGCGCCGCGCGCGGTGTTGATGAGGGTGGCGTCCGGCCGCAGCGCCGCGAGCAGGTCGCGGCTGACCAGGCCACGGGTCGCGGGCAGCAGCGGCGTGTGGACGCTCACCACGTCACTGGCCGCGAAGAGTTCGGGCAGCGTCGCCGCCCGTACGCCCAGGGCCGTGGCCTCCTCGGCGGTGACGTACGGGTCGTACAGCAGCACCTCCAGGTCGTACGGGCGCAGCAGTTCGATGACCCGGCGTCCGATCAGGGAGGCGCTGAGGATCCCCACGGTGCGCCGGTAGTTGCCCATGCCGGGGCGGTCGTGGAGCCAGTCGGCGCGGGCGCGGTCGGCGCGATAGGCGCGGGCCGTCTCCAGCACCCGCTTGTTGGCGAGCAGGATCATCGCGACCGTGTACTCCGCCACCGGCAGGGCGTTGGCGGCGGCGGCCGAGGAGACCTCGATGCCGCGCTCCCAGCAGGCGTCGGTGATGTGCCCGCGTACGGAGCCCGCCGTGTGCGCGACCGCCCGCAGCCGTGGGGCCGCGGCGAGCGCCGCCCCGTCCAGCGGTGGGCAGCCCCAGCCGGTGATCAGCAGCTCCGTGCCGGCCAGTACCCGGCGGGCCCGGTCGGTGGCGAGGTCGTCGAGCGCCGGGGGCGGCGCCAGTTCGGTGTGCTCGGCGAGCGCGGTGAGGTACTCCGGCGTGAGGATCCGCTCGGCCGCCTCGGGGTTCATGGCGAGGGCGGCGTGCGGCCGGCCGCCGGTCCGCAGCGTCACCATCGGGTGGGCGGGGGAGCGGTGAGCTGGTCGGCGAGGCGCGCGAGCCGGTCGCGGAAGCGTCCGGGC
>NZ_JBOHCV010000654.1:0-2082 GCF_050698815.1 Streptomyces sp. | reverse complement strand
AGCTGCAGAGCACCAACGCCGAACTGGAGGAGAAGGCCGCCCTGCTGGCCACCTCCTCGCAGTACAAGTCGGAGTTCCTGGCCAACATGTCGCACGAGCTGCGTACTCCGCTCAACTCACTGCTGATCCTGGCCCGGCTCCTCGCGGACAACCCGGACGGCAATCTGTCCGAGCAGGAGGTGGACTTCGCGTCCACCATCTACCGCTCCGGCTCGGACCTGCTGCAGCTGATCAACGACATTCTGGACCTGTCGAAGGTCGAGGCCGGGCGGATGGACGTACGCCCCAAGAAGCTGCCGCTGACCAAGCTGCTCGACTATGTGCACGCGACCTTCCGTCCGCTGACCATCGACCGCGGACTGGCCTTCGAGATCGGGGTCGGCGAGCACGTGCCGCGCGAGCTGTTCTCGGACGAGCAGCGGCTCCAGCAGATCCTGCGCAATCTGCTCTCCAACGCCGTGAAGTTCACCGCCTCCGGGAGCGTGGAGCTGCGCGTCGAGCGGGTGGCGTCGAGAGAGTTCAAGGAAGAGACGCTGCGCAACGCCGAAACGGTCGTGTCGTTCTCGGTGAAGGACACCGGCGTCGGCATTCCGCCGGACAAGCTCGCGGCGGTCTTCGAGGCGTTCCAGCAGTCCGACGGGACCACCAACCGCAAGTACGGGGGCACCGGCCTCGGTCTTTCGATCAGCAGGGAGATCGCCGGCCTGCTCGGCGGCCGGATCGACGTGGAGAGTGAGCAGGGCGTGGGTTCCCGGTTCACCCTCTCCGTACCGGCGGACTATCCCGGCAGTATGCCCACCACCGAACCCCGGCCCGCCGAAGCCGGTGCCGCGACGGCCGGAGCCCTGGGCAGAGGCAGTGCGGGCGCGAGCGCGGGCACGGTCACCCCGTCTCCGGCGCCGACGGCGCTGCCGGGGCCGCCGCAGCCGGAACCGCCCCTGACCGAGGCCCCCGCCGCGGCCGAGGCCGCCCCTGCCGCCGAGCCGCCCGCGCCGACCAAGCCCGTCACCACCCCCGAGCGGACCGGCGACGAGAAGCCTCCGGCGACGGAGACCCACGGGGAGACCTGGCCGGAGACGACACAGCTCAAGCGCTGGCTCGGCGGGCACCCGGGGCGGGTGCTGAACGGGACCCACGTGCTCATCGTCGACGACGACATCCGGAACGTCTTCGCGCTCACCCATGTGCTGGGCCGTATCGGGATCTCCGTGAAGTACGCCGAGAACGGCCAGGAGGGCCTTGACGTCCTCGACCGCTCCCCCGAGGTGGCGCTGGTCCTGATGGACATCATGATGCCTGAGATGGACGGCTACCAGGCGATACGGATCATCCGTCAGACCGCGCGCCTCGCCGACCTGCCGGTCATCGCGCTCACCGCCAAGGCCATGTCGGGTGACAGCCAGAAGGCACTCGACAGCGGAGCGGACCTCTACGTTCCCAAACCGGTGGACGTGGACCAGCTGCTGTCGGCGATGTACACCCTGCTCGACGCGAAGGAGGGCGGCGAGGGCTCCTCGGCCGGCCCGGACAGCGGTCCCGGCCCGCAGAGCTCCCAGGACGGGGGCACCACCGGCAACCCGGACGGCACCGGTGATACCGGCGATTCCGGGGACGAGGACGCTGACCCGGCGGGACGGGCGCCATGAGCACACCCACGCCCGAGAGGTCCAGCATCCTGATCGTCGATGACATGGAGGAGAACCTCGTCGCGCTGGAGGCCGTACTCGGCCCGCTCGACCAGGAGTTGGTGGCCACCCGCTCCGGCGAAGAGGCACTGAAGGCGATGCTGCGGCAGGAGTTCGCGGTCGTACTGCTCGATGTCCTGATGCCTGGAATGGACGGTTTCGAGACCGCCAGCAACATCAAGCGTCTCGACCAGACCAAGGATGTGCCCATCATCCTGCTGACCGGCACCGACGTCGATGCGGACTACGCCTACCGCGGCTACGCGCTGGGCGCCGCCGACTTCCTGTCCAAGCCGATCGATCCCTGGGTGCTGCGCACGAAGGTCAACGTGTTCCTGGAGCTGGACCGCAAGAACCGGCAGCTCGCCGTGCAGGCGGAGCAGTTGCGCCGCCTGCT
>NZ_JBOHCV010000653.1:0-6801 GCF_050698815.1 Streptomyces sp. | reverse complement strand
GCCCATCGGCGCGGCCGCCGCCCGCATGCATCGCCGCCCCGGCGGTGGCCCCGGCGGCCCCGGCCACCCCGGCGGCCAGCGTGAGCTGTCGGGACGGGAGGTCGAGGTGCTGCGGCTGGTTGCGGAGGGCCAGTCGAACAAGGCGATCGGCGTCTCGATGGGCCTCTCTGCGCTCACGGTCAAGAGCCACCTGGCCCGTATCGCCCGCAAGCTGGGCACCGGCGACCGCGCCGGCATGGTGGCGGTGGCCCTGCGTACCGGCATCATCCACTGATCTCAGGAATCGTGCGCGAGGCGCCCGCCGACGGAAGCTGATGTCGGCGGGCGCCTCGCGTGCGGGCTTCGGGCCGTGCCCACGGACTCCGCCGGGGCCGGAAGGTGGTACGCGCAACGACCTGCCCCGGCATTCGGACGGCCACACCGCACACGCGGATACTCTTGACCGGTGACCGACGCCCAAGAGACCGCCGCAGCGAACGCAACTCAGGCCCTTCCGCCCGAGGACCCCGGTCCTGCTCCGGTTCCGCTCCTCGCGCCCCGCGAGGGCATTCCGCCGGTGACCGCGGACGCGGCCGGGCTGGCCGAGGTCACCGCCGCCTTCGCCGCGGGTACGGGCCCGGTCGCCGTCGACGCCGAGCGGGCCTCCGGTTATCGCTACGGACAGCGGGCGTACCTCATCCAGCTGCGCCGCGAAGGCGCGGGCAGCGCGCTGATCGATCCGGTCGGCTGCCCCGACCTGTCCGGGCTGGGGGACGTGCTGGCCGATGCGGAGTGGGTGCTGCACGCCGCCTCCCAGGACCTGCCGTGCCTGCGCGAGATAGGCATGGTGCCGCGGCGGCTGTTCGACACCGAACTCGCCGGACGCCTGGCCGGGCACGCCCGGGTGGGCCTGGGCGCGATGGTCGAGAACGTGCTCGGCTACGCGCTGGAGAAGGGCCACTCCGCCGTGGACTGGTCGACCCGCCCGCTGCCGGAGCCCTGGCTCCGCTACGCGGCGCTCGACGTCGAGCTGCTGATCGACCTGCGGCACGAGCTGGAGGGGGAGCTGTACGGGCAGGGCAAGCTGGCGTGGGCGCGGCAGGAGTTCGACGCCATCGCGGCGGCGCCGCCCGCGCCGCCCCGTAAGGACCCCTGGCGGCGCACCTCCGGCATGCACAAGGTGCGCCGGCGCCGGCAGATGGCGGTCGTACGGGAGATGTGGACGGCCCGCGACGGCATCGCACAGAAGCGCGACGTCTCGCCCGGCAAGGTGCTGACGGACTCGGCGATCGTCGCCGCGGCGCTCGCGATGCCCGCGGACGCGCGGGCGCTGTCGGCGCTGCCGGGTTACGGACACCGGATGGGGCGCAAGCAGCTGGACCAGTGGCAGGCGGCGGTCGAACGGGCCAGGGCACTGCCGGAGTCCGCTCTCCCTCAGCAGAGTCAGGCGCCCAACGGCCCGCCTCCGCCACGCTCCTGGGCCGACAAGGACCCGGCCGCCGCGGCCCGGCTCACCGCCGCCCGCGCGGCGGTGACGAAGCGCGCCGAGGAACTGCGCCTGCCGCAGGAGAACCTGCTGACGCCGGACACGGTGCGGCGGGTGTGCTGGCAGCCGCCGCAGGTCCTGACGGAGCCGGAGGTCGGCTCGGCGCTGCGGGCGCTGGGTGCCCGCGCGTGGCAGATCGAGCAGACGGCGTCGCTGCTGACCGAGGCACTGAGCACCCCGGCTCCCGCCGACCCGGACGAGTAGGCGCTGCGACGCCGGCCGCGCGGGACCACTGCCCGCGACGCGGGCCACGCGCCCGCAATGTGACGTGTGCCCCTCCCCCGGGCCCGCTCTTGCCCCTCAGTTACCCATGGGTAGCATGGTTCCCGGGAAGCGCGCCGTCCGGCGTATCTGTACCGCACCTGGAGGAGAGCCAACGTGCCTCGTACCGCTAGGGACGTCGTCTTCGTCGACGGCGTCCGTACCCCGTTCGGCAAGGCGGGCCCCAAGGGCATCTATCACGAGACCCGGGCCGACGACCTGGTCGTGAAGTGCATCCGCGAACTGCTCCGCCGTAACCCGGACCTGCCTCCGGAGCGCATCGACGAGGTCGCCCTCGCCGCGACGACCCAGATCGGCGACCAGGGCCTCACCCTGGGCCGCACCGCCGGCATCCTCGCCGGGCTGCCGACGTCCGTGCCCGGCTACTCCATCGACCGGATGTGCGCGGGTGCGATGACCGCGGTGACCAGCACCGCCGGCTCCATCTCCTTCGGCGCCTACGACGTCGTCGTCGCGGGCGGCGTCGAGCACATGGGACGCCACCCGATGGGCGAGGGCGTCGACCCCAACCCGCGCTTCGTATCGGAGAAGCTGGTCGACCAGTCCGCGCTGTTCATGGGCATGACCGCGGAGAACCTGCACGACCGCTTCCCCCACCTGACCAAGCAGCGCTCCGACGAGTACGCGGTACACAGTCAGGAGAAGGCCGCCAAGGCCTACGCCAACGGCAAGATCCAGCAGGACCTGGTGCCGATCTCCGTCCGCCGCACCAGCGAGGAGGCCGGGGAGACCGGCTGGGGCCTGGCCACCCAGGACGAGCCGATGCGGCCGGGTACCACGCTGGAGATGCTCGGGGGCCTCAAGACGCCCTTCCGCGCACACGGCCGGGTCACCCCGGGCAACGCCGCGGGTCTCAACGACGGTGCTACGGCCTCGCTGATCGCCGCGGAGGACTTCGCCCGCGAGCTCGAACTGCCGGTCAGGATGCGGCTGGTGAGCTACTCCTTCGCCGGTGTCGAGCCCGAGGTGATGGGCATCGGCCCGGTGCCGGCCACCGAGAAGGCACTCGCCCAGGCCGGCCTGTCGATCGACGACATCGGTCTCTTCGAGATCAACGAGGCGTTCGCCGTGCAGGTCCTGGCCCTGCTCGACCACTACGGCATCGCCGACGACGACCCGCGCGTCAACCAGTACGGCGGCGCGATCGCCTACGGCCACCCGCTGGCCTCCTCCGGGGTCCGGCTGATGACGCAGCTGGCCCGGCAGTTCGAGGAGCAGCCGCACGTGCGGTACGGGCTGACGACCATGTGCGTCGGCTTCGGCATGGGCGGAACGGTCATCTGGGAGAACCCGCACTGGAGCGAAGGGGCAGGCAAGTGAGCACCAGCACCACCGAGCTGTTGAAGGGCGCCGCCGAGCTGTTCCCCGACGAGGTCGTGACCGAGGCGCACGTACGCCATCTCGACCTGCCGTTCGGGGCGGGCCGGTTCGCGCTCATCACGCTGGACAACGGCTTCGACCACACCAAGCCGACCACCTTCGGGCCCGCGTCGCTCGACAACCTCAACACCGCGCTCGACCAGGTCGAGAAGGAGGCGAAGGACGGCGAGATCGTCGGTGCCGGCGTCACCGGCAAGCCGTTCATCTTCGCCGTCGGCGCCGACCTCAAGGGCGTCGAGCTGCTCAAGCGGCACGAGGACGCCCTCGCCATCGGCCAGGGCGGGCACGCAGTCTTCCGGCGGCTGGCCGACCTGGGCGTGCCGACCTTCGCGTACTACAACGGTGCCGCGATGGGCGGCGGCGTCGAGGTGGGGCTGCACTGCACGTACCGCACCGTCTCGCAGGCCCTGCCGGCCTTCGCCCTGCCGGAGGTCTTCCTCGGCCTGGTACCGGGCTGGGGCGGCTGCGCGCTGCTGCCGAACCTGATCGGCGCCGACCGCGCGGTCTCCGTCATCATCGAGAACTCGCTCAACCAGAACAAGCAGCTCAAGGGCGCCCAGGTCTACGCACTGGGCATCGCCGACGCCCTGTTCGAAGGCGCCGACTTCCTGGAGGAGTCGCTGCGCTGGACCGCCGCGGTGCTCAAGGGCGAGATCGAGGTCGTGCGTCCCGAGGTCGACCGTGACGAGGCGTGGGACCAGGCCGTGGCACGCGGCAGGCAGATCGCCGACGGCAAGGTGCACGGGGCGGCCCCGGCCGCGTACCGCGCACTGGACATCATCGCCGCGGCCAAGAGCGGCGACCTGCGGGCCGGCTTCGAGGCGGAGGACCGTGCGCTGGCCGACCTGATCATGGGTGGTGAACTGCGCAGCGGCATCTACGCCTTCAACCTGGTGCAGAAGCGCGCCAAGCGCCCGGCGGGGGCCCCGGACAAGTCCCTCGCCCGCCCGGTCACCAAGGTCGGTGTGGTCGGTGCCGGGCTGATGGCCTCGCAGCTGGCGCTGCTCTTCGCCCGCCGCCTGGAGGTGCCGGTCGTGCTGACCGACATCGACCAGGAGCGGATCGACAAGGGCGTGGGCTACGTCCACGAGGAGATCGACAAGCTGCTGCTCAAGGGCCGCGTCAACCAGGACAAGGCCAACCGCCTCAAGGCCCTGGTGACCGGATCCCTGGACAAGGCCGTGGGCTTCGCCGACGCGGACTTCGTCATCGAGGCCGTCTTCGAGGAGATGTCGCTCAAGCAGAAGATCTTCGCGGAGGTCGAGGCGGTCGTGCCGGCGCACGCCCTCCTCGCCACCAACACCTCCTCGCTCTCGATCTCGGAAATGGCCTCCCAGCTGAAGCACCCCGAGCGGGTCGTCGGCTTCCACTTCTTCAACCCGGTCGCGATCCTGCCGCTGCTGGAGATCGTCCGGGCCGAGCGTACGGACGACGCGTCGCTGGCCACCGCCTTCGCCGTGGCCAAGTCGCTGAAGAAGACGGCCGTGCTCGTCAAGGACGCCCCGGCGTTCGTCGTCAACCGGGTGCTGACCCGATTCCTGGGCGAGGTGCTGCGCTCCATCGACGAGGGCACCCCGGTCGAGGTCGCCGACCGCGCGCTGGCGCCGCTGGGCCTGCCCATGTCGCCGATCGTGCTGCTGGAACTGGTCGGCCCCGCCGTCGCCCACCACGTCTCCGGCACCCTTAACGCCGCCTTCCCGGACCGCTTCGGCGTCTCGGAGAACCTCGGCCGCGTCGTCGAGGCGGGCAAGCGCAACCTGTACGTCTACGACTCCGGGAAGCCGGAGCTGGACCCGGAGGTCGACGCGCTGTTCGAGACGGGTGAGGTGGTGCTGAGCGAGGAGCAGGTACGCGACCGGGCACTGGACGCCATCGCCCAGGAGGTGCGCCTGATGCTCGACGAGGGCGTGGTCGCCGAGGCCCAGGACATCGACCTGTGCCTGATCACCGGCGCGGGCTGGCCCTTCCATCTGGGCGGGATCACCCCGTACCTGGACCGTGAGGGCGTCAGCGAGCGGGCCACCGGACGCCGGTTCCTTCAGCCGGGCGTCGCCAGCGTCCCGGCGTAACCGCACAGCGCGCCGAACGGCGCCTGTCCGCAAGCATGATGCGGGCAGGCGCCGTTCGCGTCGCGCGCCGGCGCCGGTATCAGGGCGCCCCGGCCCGCGAACGCACGTACAGCACCGCGCCGCCCACCGTGCCCACCCGCTCGTAGTGGCGGTCCAGATACGCGCGCAGCGTCGGAACGTGCCGCACGCCGTAGGGCTTGCCGCGGGAGTCGTCGACGACCAGGGCCGGTGGCCGGCGGCGCAGTTCCCCGCGGAAACAGCGCCAGGCGCCGTCCATCGCGTACCGCTCGCCCACCCGTACGCCGGCGCGCCCGCCGCTGAAGTTGGTGAGGAACCCGGCGGTGAGGTAGCGGGATGCGGGGGCGCGGCCGGCGAGCCAGTAGGTCTCCGGATGCATCCCCCACAGCAGCACCCGGTCGGTGGGCGCGGTGCGGGCACGGATCTCGGCCGCCAGCCGCTGCTGGTGGCCGAGTTCGTCGCGCGGTACGCACCAGGCCCAGGCCAGAAAACCGCTCGTGATCAGGGCGTTGAGAGCGACCACCGTGATCAGGGTGCGGGTGCGCAGGTGTGGCAGCGCCGCCGCGGTCAACAGGGCGAGCGCGGGGGTGAGCTGGAGGAAGTAGTGGCCGAAGAACTGGAAGCCCACGGTCACCGCCGCGGCCGAGGCGGCCAGCCACGCCCACACGTCCGCGGTCTGTCTCAGCGGATGGCGGGAGCGCAGTACGTACAGCAGCGCCAGCACCGGCGGGAGGCAGCCCAGGATCAGCAGACCGCAGTTGGCAAGGGCCCGCCCGAGTGCGTAGGCCCCGGCGCCGTCCACCGAGAGATAGCTGCCTGAGCCCGTCGCCGTCCAGTACACGAAGCGGCCGGCGCCGTAGGCGAGCGCGGTGCCGAGTACGGGCAGCGCCGCCGCGGCCGACACGCGCGCCAGCGCCCACCAGTCGGCCCGTGACTGCCACAGCAGCACGAGCACCGGCACGAGCACGGCGCCGCCGGTCTGTTTGGTGAGCACCGCTCCGGCCACGCCGAGCCCCGCCGCCGCCCAGCGGCCGCGGTCCGCGCACCACACGGCGAGGACCGTCCACGGCAGCATGAAGACCTCGAAGGTCGCGGCCTGGGTGTCCTCCGGTACGAGTCCGACGGAGAACAGCGGGTAGAGGATGCCCGCGATCCAGCCAGCGCGGTCGCCCCATCGGCGGCGGGCCAGCGACGCGAGCAGCACGGCCCCGGCCAGCACGGCCACGGCGGCGGCTACCTTCAGCGGCCACAGCGAACGGTCACCGAAGAGCGCGAAGGCGCCCCGGTAGAGCCAGGGCAGCAGCGGCGGCTTGCGGTCCACCACCGTCTCGTAGAGCGTCCCGCCGGCCGCCAACTGCCGTGCCTGGGTGGCGAGGAAGCCCTCGTCCGGGTTCCACAGCGGCCGGGTCAGCGACGGCAGCCGGGTCGCGCCGGTCAGCAGCGCCAGTACGGGCAGCAGCCACCGCCAGAAGGGGCCGCGCGGCGCCGTGGCGGCGACGGGAACGGCATGACCGCGCTGGCCGGGCA
>NZ_JBOHCV010000652.1:0-4638 GCF_050698815.1 Streptomyces sp. | reverse complement strand
ACCGGCGGCGCTCGCCACCGCACTGATGCGCACGGCACGGCAGTTGGTGCCCGGGCCCGCGGCTCGGGCACCGCTGTTCGGGCCGCCGTTCACCGTCCCGGCGGAGGCCGACCCGAGCGACCGCCTGATCGCCTTCCTCGGCCGCGACCCGTACGGATGGGACGGGTACGACCGCTCCCACGACGGCTCCACCTCGGCGTAGGCGCGGGCTCACTCCAGGAACAGCCCGCGCTCCGCCGCCCGCGCGTCGAAGTGCTCCAGCCGCGCCTGCGCCTCGGGCAGCCCGTCGCACATCGCCTCCAGCAGCACCCGCCCCAGCAGCATCGGCGCGCACGCGGTGTCGAAGGCGAGCCCGGTGCCGACGGCTGCCGGGAGCAGCAGGTCGTCGGGGTGGGCGACAGGGGCGAAGGCGCTGTCGGCGACCGTGATGACGCGCAGCCCCGCACCACGCGCGTACGCGAGCCCCTCGGCGACCTCTTTCGGGTGACGCGGCAGTGCGAAGCACAGCAGCGCGTTCGCGCCCGCCCGTACGCACGCGTCGACCCGGTCGGCCAGCATGGTGCCGCCCTCGTCCAGGAGCCGCACGTCAGGGTGGACCTTGGCGGCGAAGTAGGCGAAGCCGCGGGCCTGCGCGGAGGCGGCGCGCAGGCCCAGCACGGGCAGGGTGGGAGTCTCGGCGAGCAGCCGGCCGGCCCGCTCCACGGGCGCGGGGTCGGCGAGCAGCGCGGACAGGTGCCGCAGATTGTCGATCTCCGCGTGTACGGCCTGCTGGTAGGCGTTGACGTCGGGCCCCGCCTCCTCGGCGTCCGCCGGCGCCGTCGGCGCCGTGTCCCGGAGGTGCCGGCGCAGCGCCGGATAGCCGTCGAAGCCCAGCGCGACCGCGAACCGGGTGACGGAGGGCTGGCTCACCCCGGCCAGTTCCGCCAGTTCCACGCTGGAGAGGAACGGCGCGTCACCGGCCTGCCGCACCATGCAGTGCGCGATGCGGCGCTGCGTCGGCGTGAGCCGGTGCCCCTCGAAGAGCTTCAGCAACCGCGCGCCGGCACTGCTCATCCCGTCTCCTCCTCGTCCGCGACCCTTGACTTCTATTCACTACCGAACGACTGTGCATGACTATATGCAGCCGGGCAAGCGGCTCGGGACGACGTCGTCGCGAACCCAGGAACTGATCGCGTCACCACGATCACGGGCCGAGCAGGGCATGACGACGGCAAGTCAGTACCCCTGACGAGGACTTCGGGCCGTTCTCCCAACTCCCCTTCCCCTCCCACACCCCCGCGGCCACGATCCCCCCGGACGAGCCCGGCGGCCCCACCTCGGGGGCGGGGGCGCAGACCCCCGCGGATGCGGGGGTTAGCACCACTGCCGGGCCCCGCCCGCAGGCGTAGCGTGCGCTCCATGGAAGCCCGCGACCCCGAGCTGACGCGAGACCTCAGCGCGACCCTCCACACCCGCAAGGAACTCGGCCAGGAGTACGAGGAAGAGCTGATCGCCTCCTTCCTGGAGAAGATCGACAAGCGGCTCGAGACCGTCGTCGACAAACGGGTGCGCCGCCAGCTGGCGGAGCAGCAGATGGTGGTGGCCCGTGGCAGCACGCGCCCCCAGTCGGCCGGCTCGCCCTCCTATCCCGACAACATGGGCGCCCGGCTGCTGGGCGTCGCGTCGCTGGTCCTCGCCATCCCGCTGTCCGCCATCGCCGCGGTCAACACCGGCCTGCCCGGGCTGCTGATCTGCTGGGGCGGCATCGTCGCCGTCAACGCGGTGCAGGCGAGCCGCTCGTGGTTCAGCTTCACCCCGCCGCAGCCGACGGACCGCAAGCGCGACGGCGACTGGGACTGACAGCTGCCGCTGCCGCCGGGGACCTGTGGTCCCCGGCGGGACGGACGTTCCTACTTGTGCGCGCCGCTCGCGCCGGTCGCACCGGTCGCACCGGTCACGTCGGTCGCACCACTCGCCAGATACGCCAGCAGGTCCTGCCGGCTGACCACGCCGACCGGCTTCCCCTCCGCCAGCACCACCGCCGCGTCCGCTTCCTGCAGCACGGGCATCAGATCCCCGACGGACTCGCCGGACCCGACGTGCGGCAGCGGCGCGCTCATGTGCTTCTCCAACTGGTCGTTCAGCGACGCACGCTGGGCGAACAGCGCGTCCAGCAGCTCCCGTTCGACGACCGAGCCGACGACCTCCGCCGCCATCACGTCCGGGTGTCCGGCGCCTGGCTTGACCACCGGCATCTGCGAGACGCCGTACTCGCGCAGCACGTCGATCGCCTCGCCGACCGTCTCCTCGGGGTGCATGTGCACGAGCGAGGGGATCGGCCCCTCCTTGTGGCGGAGGACGTCTCCGACGCGTACGGCCGTGGGCTCGCCCTCCTCGAGGAAGCCGTAGTCGTTCATCCAGTCGTCGTTGAAGATCTTGCTGAGGTAGCCGCGCCCGCTGTCCGGCAGCAGCACGACGACCACCGGTTCCTCCGTGGTCCCGGCGGTCGCGGCTTCCTCGCCCGCCCGCCTGGCCACCTCCAGCGCCGCGACGACGGCCATCCCGCAGGAACCGCCGACCAGCAGCCCCTCCTCCTTGGCCAGCCGCCGCGTCATCTGGAAGGAGTCCTTGTCCGAAACGGCGACGATCTCGTCCGTCACGCCGCGGTCGTAGGCGTCGGGCCAGAAGTCCTCGCCGACCCCCTCCACCAGGTACGGGCGCCCCGAACCGCCGCTGTAGACCGAGCCCTCCGGGTCCGCGCCGACGATCCGCACTCCGCCGTCGCTGATCTCCTTGAGATAGCGGCCCGTTCCGGAGATGGTGCCGCCGGTGCCGATGCCCGTCACGAAGTGGGTGATCCGGCCGTCGGTCTGCTCCCACAGCTCGGGGCCGGTCGTCTCGTAGTGCGAGCGGGGATTGTTGGGGTTGCTGTACTGGTCCGGCTTCCAGGCGTCGGGGGTCTCGCGGACCAGCCGGTCGGAGACGTTGTAGTACGAATCAGGGTGGTCCGGGTCGACCGCTGTCGGGCAGACGACGACCTCTGCGCCGTACGCCCGCAGCACGTTGATCTTGTCGGTGGAAACCTTGTCGGGGCACACGAACAGGCAGTGGTAGCCCTTCTGCTGGGCGACGATGGCCAGCCCGACACCGGTGTTGCCGGAGGTGGGCTCGACGATGGTGCCGCCCGGGCGGAGTTCGCCGGACGCCTCCGCCGCCTCGATCATCCGCAGCGCGATGCGGTCCTTCACCGAACCGCCGGGATTGAAGTATTCGACCTTCGCCAGAACCGTGGCACGGATACCCTCCGTGACGCTGTTCAGCTTGATCAGCGGGGTATTGCCGACAAGGTCGATCATGGACTCGTGATACTGCACCGTGGTCTCCGCGTGTCTGTGGGCAGCGCCGTTGCCGCCGTACCGTCACCATATTGCGCAACACGCGCACACCCGAGGGCCGTTGCCCAGGTTGCAGCGGGGGCCTCACGGGGCAACACAGTGTTAGGGGCGCACAGTCCACGCCCCGTGGGGCGCACACTGGACGCTCACACCGACTACCCATCCTGTACGCCCCCTCATGCACCGAGCACATCACGCATCACGCATCACCCGTAACGAACACAGCAGAGCACACGGACGACGGAACACGTAGACGACGGAGCCAACGGAGCCAACGGCCGGGAGGCGGACGAGAGACATGCCGATGTCGAAGGCGGCGAGCGCACGAGTCGCACGGCGGATCGCCACAGCGGCCGCGTACGGGGGCGGCGGAATCAGCCTGCTCGGAGGCGCTGCCGTCGGACTGCTGTTCACCGAGGCACAGCTGGCCAAGCGCAGGATCGGTGGCGCGGGCGACGACCCGCCTCCCGCCGACGGACTCTACGACTCCGCCCTCGCCGGGCACCACCACGGGCGCCCCGTACGGCTCGGCCTGCTCGGCGACTCCACCGCCGCCGGCCAAGGCGTGCACCGGCCCCGGCAGACGCCGGGGGCGCTGCTCGCCTCGGCGCTCGCCGCCGTCGCCGAACGCCCGGTCGAACTGCGCAACGTCGCGCTGCCCGGCGCCCAGTCCGACGACCTGGAGCGGCAGGTCACGATGCTGCTCGGTGACCGGGATCCCGCCCGGGCCCCCGACATCTGCGTGATCATGATCGGGGCGAACGACGTCACCCACCGCATGCCGCCCGCCCGCTCCGTGCGCCTGCTCTCCGACGCGGTGGCCCGGCTGCGTACGGCGGGCTGCGAGGTGGTGGTCGGGACCTGCCCCGACCTGGGCACGATCGAGCCCGTCGGGCAGCCGCTGCGCTGGATCGCGCGGCGGCTGAGTCGTCAGCTGGCCGCCGCGCAGACCATCGCGGTCGTCGAGGAGGGCGGGCGTACGGTCTCGCTGGGCGATCTGCTGGGGCCGGAGTTCATGGCGAACCCGCGTGAGCTGTTCGGGCCGGACAACTACCACCCCTCCGCCGAGGGGTACGCCACGGCGGCGATGGCGATACTCCCGACGGTATGCGCGTCGCTGGGCCTGTGGCCGACCGAGGACGAGCGTCCCGACGAGGCCCGCCGTGAGGGCATCCTGCCGGTGGCCCGCGCGGCCGCCGAGGCCGCGGCGGAGAGCGGCACCGAGGTCGCCTCGGTCCGCGGCCCGTGGGCGCTGCTCAAGCAC
>NZ_JBOHCV010000651.1:0-9448 GCF_050698815.1 Streptomyces sp. | reverse complement strand
AGGCGGCCTGTTCCAGCAGTTCGCGCGGGTGCCCCCCCGTGAGCGCACCCGTCACCATCTCCAGCAGCTTGCGCATCTCACGGTCGATGACGACCGCGTAGAGGCCTTCCTTGCCGCCGAAGTGCTCATAGACCACCGGCTTGGAGACCCCGGCCCGCGCCGCGATCTCTTCCACCGAGGTGCCCTCGAAGCCACGGTCCGCGAAGAGAGTGCGGCCGATGTCGAGGAGCTGCTCACGCCGCTCCTTGCCGGTCATCCGGCGGCGAGCTGCGCGCTTTTCCTTCTTGGGGGGCCGAGTCGGCCTGGCGGTGCTGTCTTCTGTCGGCACAGCCTCCATCATGCCGCTTGTTCGGGCTGCTCCTTGCGGCGGGAGTCGAGACGGTCGCTGCGCGGCCAGCGCACGTCGTAGGCCCAGCCGGCCTGCTCCATCCAGCGGATGATGCGGGCGCTGGAGTCCAGCTGGCCCTTCTCCACGCCGTGCCGTGCACTGGTGGGGTCGGCGTGGTGCAGGTTGTGCCAGGACTCGCCGCAGGACAGGATCGCCAGCCACCACACGTTGCCCGACTTGTCACGGGACTTGAAGGGGCGCTTGCCGACCGCGTGGCAGATCGAGTTGATGGACCAGGTGACGTGGTGCAGCAGTGCGACCCGTACCAACGAGCCCCAGAAGAAGGCCGTAAGCGCGCCCATCCAGGACATCGTGACCAGTCCGCCCACGGCGGCGGGCAGCAGCAGCGACACGGCGGTCCAGAGCACGAACTGCCGGGAGACGGCGCGGACGGCCGAGTCCTTGATCAGGTCGGGCGCGTACTTCTCCTGTGACGTCCGCTCCTGGTCGAACATCCAGCCGATGTGCGCCCACCACAGGCCCTTCATCAGCGCGGGGACGGTCTCTCCGTAGCGCCACGGCGAGTGCGGGTCGCCCTCGGCGTCGGAGAACTTGTGGTGCTTGCGGTGGTCGGCGACCCAGCGGATCACCGGGCCCTCCACGGCCAGCGAACCGACGACCGCGAGCGCGATGCGCAGCGGCCGCTTCGCCTTGAAGGAGCCGTGCGTGAAGTAGCGGTGGAAGCCGATGGTGATGCCGTGGCAGCCGATGAAGTACATCGCGGTGAGCAGGCCCAGATCCAGCCAGCTCACGCCCCAGCCCCACGTCAGCGGCACAGCCGCCACAACGGCGAGGAAGGGGACGATGATGAAGCCCAGGAGGGTGATCTGCTCAACCGAGCGGTACTTCTCGCCGCCCAGCGTGCCGGAGGGGGCCGGAGACTCGGGGGAGTCTCCGGGGGGAGTCCCCGTGGTGTCCGTTGAGCTGTCGAGTACGTCCGGGGGGCTGGTGGTCATGAATGTCCCTTGTCAGAGCGGTAAGGGGCGGTGTTGATCGCGGTCATCGCGGTGGTCGCGGGTGATCGCGGGTGTTGCGGTTTTCTGCGCGTCTACCGGGTCGTGTGTCCACGCAAGTCCTACGGAACCGTAACCTACGGCGTCGTAAGTATGGCAGCCCTCACCGGCGGATCAAGGGGGGCGTGGGGGATACGGCACCGTGCTCACCCATCGGACGGCATACCGGACCCGGCCACGCCCCACTTACCCTGGTGAGCGTCGGACAGCGCGGTCCGTGACCTGCCCGAAGTGAGAAACCGCAAGGAGCCACACCAGTGAGCAGCGCCGATCCGAGCAGTGCCGACGCCACCGCCGACGCCACCGAGACCGAGTCCGCCACCGCACTGCGCGCCGACATCCGCCGGCTCGGCGACCTGCTCGGCGAGACGCTCGTACGGCAGGAAGGCGCGGACCTCCTCGACCTGGTCGAACGTGTCCGAGCCCTGACGCGCAGCGACGGCGAGGCGGCCGCGGCCCTGCTCGGCAGGACCGACCTGGAGACGGCCACCAAGCTGGTACGGGCCTTCTCGACCTACTTCCACCTCGCCAACGTCACCGAGCAGGTCCACCGCGGCCGCGAGCTGCGCACCCGGCGCGCGGCCGAGGGCGGCAACCTCTCCCGCACCGCCGACATGCTCAAGGACGCCGACCCGGCCCACCTGGCCGAGACCGTGCGCAACCTCGGCGTCCGGCCCGTCTTCACCGCACACCCCACCGAGGCCGCCCGCCGCTCCGTCCTCACCAAGCTCCGCAAGATCGCCGAGCTGCTCGAACAGACCGACCCCACCGAGCAGCGCCGCACCGACCTGCGGCTCGCCGAGAACATCGACCTCGTCTGGCAGACGGACGAGCTGCGCGTCGCCCGCCCCGAACCCGCCGACGAGGCCCGCAACGCCGTCTACTACCTGGACGAGCTGCACCGCGGTGCCGTCGGCGACGTACTCGAAGACCTCGCGGACGAACTGGACCGGGCCGGCGCGCCCCTGCCCACCGGCACCCGCCCCCTCACCTTCGGCACCTGGATCGGCGGCGACCGCGACGGCAACCCCAACGTCACCCCGGAGGTGACCTGGGACGTGCTGCTCCTCCAGCACGAGCACGGCATCACCGACGCCCTCGAGCACATCGACGAGCTGCGCGGCGCCCTGTCCAACTCCATCCGCAACAGCGGCGCCACACCCGAACTGCTGGACTCCCTCAACAGCGACCTGGAACGGCTGCGCGAGATCAGCCCCCGCTACAAGCGGCTCAACGCCGAAGAGCCCTACCGGCTCAAGGCCACCTGCGTACGGCAGAAGCTCCTCAACACCCGCGACCGGCTCGCCGCCGACGCCCCCCACGTGGACGGGCGCGACTACCTGGGCACCACCGAACTCATCGAGGACCTGACCCTGCTGCAGACCTCGCTGCGCGCCCACCGCGGCGAACTCGTCGCCGACGGTCGCCTCGAGCGGCTGCTGCGGACCCTTGCCGCCTTCGGCCTCCAGCTCGCCACGATGGACGTACGCGAACACGCCGACGCCCACCACCACGCCCTCGGCCAGCTCTTCGACCGGCTCGGCGAGGAATCCTGGCGGTACGCCGACATGCCCCGCGACTACCGGCAGCGCCTCCTCGCCAAGGAGCTCCGCTCCCGCCGCCCCCTCTCGCCCTCCCCGGCGCCGCTGGACGAGGACGGCGCCCGTACTCTCGGCGTCTTCGCCACCGTCCGCAGGGCGCTGGAGACCTTCGGGCCCGAGGTCATCGAGTCCTACATCATCTCCATGTGCGCGGGCGCCGACGACGTCTTCGCCGCCGCCGTGCTCGCCCGCGAGGCCGGGCTGATCGACCTGCACGGCGGCTGGGCGAAGATCGGCATCGTGCCGCTGCTGGAGACCACGGACGAGCTGAAGATCGCCGACGAACTGCTCGACGCGATGCTCTCCGACCCCTCCTACCGCAAGCTCGTCTCGCTCCGCGGCGACCTTCAGGAGGTCATGCTCGGCTACTCCGACTCCTCCAAGTTCGGCGGCATCACCACCTCCCAGTGGGAGATCCACCGCGCCCAGCGGCGGCTGCGCGACGTCGCACACCGGCACGGCGTACGGCTGCGGCTCTTCCACGGCCGCGGCGGCACCGTCGGCCGCGGCGGCGGCCCCACCCACGACGCGATCCTCGCCCAGCCCTTCGGCACCCTCGAAGGCGAGATCAAGGTCACCGAACAGGGCGAGGTCATCTCCGACAAGTACCTGGTGCCGTCCCTGGCGCGGGAGAACCTGGAACTGACCGTCGCGGCCACCCTGCAGGCCTCCGCGCTGCACACCGCGCCCCGCCAGTCAGACGAGGCGCTGGCCCGCTGGGACGACGCCATGGACACCGTCTCCGACGCGGCACACGGCGCGTACCGGAGGCTGGTGGAGGACCCCGACCTGCCCGCCTACTTCTTCGCCTCCACGCCCGTCGACCAGCTGGCCGAACTCCACCTCGGCTCCCGCCCCTCCCGCCGCCCCGACAGCGGTGCCGGACTGGACGGACTGCGCGCCATCCCGTGGGTCTTCGGCTGGACCCAGTCGCGGCAGATCGTGCCCGGCTGGTACGGCGTCGGCACCGGTCTGCGGAAGGCCCGCGAGGCCGGTCTCGGCGGAGTGCTCGAAGAGGCGCACGGGCACTGGCAGTTCTTCCAGAACTTCCTCGCCAACGTGGAGATGACGCTGGCCAAGACCGATCTCCGGATCGCACAGCACTACGTCGGCACCCTCGTGCCCGACGAACTCAAGCACGTCTTCGACACCATCCGCGCCGAACACGAACTGACCGTGCGGGAAGTGCTGCGCATCACCGGCGAACGCGAACTGCTCGACGCCAGCCCCGTGCTCAAGCAGACGTTCGGCATCCGCGACGCCTACCTCGACCCGCTCTCCTACCTCCAGGTGACCCTGCTGCACCGGCAGCGGGCGGCGGCCGCACGCGGTGAGGAACCCGACCAGATGCTCGGCCGTGCCCTGCTGCTGACCGTCAACGGCGTCGCCGCCGGACTGCGCAACACCGGCTGAAGCGGGAGGGGGGCGTCCCGGCTCGCTCAGAAGCTGAGCGCCGCCCAGGCGCCCCCCATCAGTCCGAACCCCAGCAGCCCCGTCACCAGCGCCGTACGCCGCCATCGCAGCCCTCCCGCGATGACCAGGGACGCCAGCACCAGCGACCCCCCGGTCGGCACCACCGCGTACAGCACACCGGCGGGCCCCGTCCGTACCACCTCTTTCGTGCCGGGCCGCAGCGCGACCGTGAGGCGCTCGCCGACCTCGCCCGAGACGGACTCGGGGATGGTCACCCGCTGCGAGGGCGCCTCCTGGTCACCCGCGGGGGCGAACGAGGCCGTGCAGTCGCCCTGACCGCACTTGAGGACCTCGACCGTGCCGTGCTGGTCGCCGGTGAGCGTCGGCCGCACCGTCTCCCAGGACGTCCAGCCACCGGCGGCCAGCAGCAGCAGGACGACCAGGCTCAGCACGATGTTCCGCACCAGCAGCAGCACCCCGAACGCGTTCTCCCCGGCCCGTCGGGCACGGCTGCGCTTGACGGTCCTGGCCGGCGATGCCGACGCGGCCGGGAGAGGCGAGGCTGACGAGTCGGGCGAGGTGGGCGATGTGGGCGAGATGGGCGAGGGCGACATGGCGGCGATCCTTGAACAACCGGGCCGGAGGGTCAACCTCCGGACCCCGCTTGGCGGGTATTCGGCCGGATTATGCCCGACGGTCAGGAGTTGTACGTACTCTGCGCCCGCTCGAGTCCGTCCAGGATCAACGACTCCACGGCATCGGCGGCCCGGTCCACGAAGTAGTCCAGCTCCTTGCGTTCCGGGCCCGGGAAATCCTTCAGCACGTAGTCCGCGACCGGCATCCGGCCCGGCGGCCGCCCCACCCCGAACCGTACCCGGTAGTAGTCGGCGCCGAGCGACTTGGTGAGCGACTTCAGCCCGTTGTGGCCGTTGTCGCCGCCGCCCTTCTTCAGCCGCAGCACACCGAAGTCGATGTCCAGCTCGTCGTGGATCACGACGATCCGCTCCACCGGCAGCTTGTAGTAGTCCCGCAGCGCCGTGACCGGGCCGCCCGAGAGGTTCATGTACGACATCGGCTGGGCGAGCACGACACGACGGCCCGAACTGCCCGGCATGCCGATGCGTCCCTCCAGCACCCGCGCGCGTGACCGGTGCGAGGTGAACTTCCCGCCGAGCCGGGCGGCGAGCAGATCGGTGACCAGAAAGCCCACGTTGTGCCGGTTGCCGGCATAGCCGGGACCCGGATTGCCCAGCCCCACGACGAGCCAGGGCCCCGTCCCCGACACGGCGTCATCCGTACTGGCGTTGGTCGTCATCTGTGGTCCTTAGGCGGAGAACTCGGGAGAACTGGGGCGGCGGGAGCGTGCGGTGAACGACCGCCGCCGCGCTCCTCTGGCGCGGCCAGGGGAGCGCGGCGGCAGGCGGGAAAGACCGGCGAAGAGCCGGGTACTACTCCGCGGTGGCCTCGCTGGGGGCCTCCTCGACGGCTTCGCCCACGGCCTCCTCCTCGGCCGACGGCTCCTCGGCCTGCGCCGCGAGCACCTGGATCACGACGTCGTCCTCGTCCACGGCAAGCGAGGTGCCCTTGGGGAGCTTGATGTCCCTGGCGTGGATCGAGTCGCCCGCGTCCAGACCCTCGACGGAGACGGTGACGCCCTCCGGAATGTGCGTGGCCTCCGCCTCGACCGGCAGCGAGTTGAGCACGTGCTCCACCAGGTTCTGCCCCGGAGCCAGCTCACCCTCGACGTGGATCGGGATGTCGACGTTGACCTTCTCGCCCCGGCGGACCACCAGCAGGTCCATGTGCACCAGGAAGCCGCGGATGGCCTCACGCTGGATGGCCTTCGGAATGACGAGCCGCTTCTTGCCCTCGACGTCCAGGTGGATCAGCACGTTCGGGGTCTTCAGGGCCATCATCATGTCGTAGCTGGGCAGCGCCACGTGGACCGGCTCGTCGCCGTGCCCGTAGATGACGGCCGGGATCTTCTCCTCGCGGCGGAGACGGCGCGCGGCACCCTTGCCGAACTCGTCACGGACACTCGCGGTGATATTGACGTCAGCCATGCTGCGCTCCTCGTACTCAAGACGGATCTCGGATCTGTGGTGTCACTCGGTCCGTCCACGACAGACCGGCTACGCCGCAGAGCCGGCCGGGAGCGGAAAGCGGCCCACGGAGACCCTGACGAAGAGCGCGCGCCGATAACGGATGAGCCGGTTCCGTACGCGTACGCACCAGTGCGTACGTGCGACGGGCGGCCTCCCTCGCCGAGCGACCCGGTGAGTCTACGCGGCGGGGGAGGCCGGGCGGAAATCGATCAGCAGGACGTACGCACGCCTGCTCTCACGCCTGCTCTCACGCCGGCCCTTACGTCCGCCCTTACGCCTGCTCGTCGAAGAGGCTGGTCACCGAGCCGTCCTCGAAGACCTCACGCACCGCGCGAGCGATCGTCGGAGCCATCGACAACACCGTGATCTTGTCCAGGTCCAGCTCGCCGGGGGTCGGCAGCGTGTCCATGAAGATGAACTCGCTCACCTTCGAATTCTTCAGCCGGTCAGCCGCCGGACCCGACAGCACCCCGTGCGTCGCCGTGACGATGACATCCTCCGCGCCGTTCGCGAACAGCGCGTCGGCAGCCGCGCAGATGGTGCCGCCGGTGTCGATCATGTCGTCCACCAGGACACACACCCGGCCCTCGACATCACCCACCACCTCATGCACCGTCACCTGGTTCGCGACCTCAGGGTCGCGGCGCTTGTGCACGATCGCCAGCGGCGCACCCAGCCGGTCCGCCCAGCGGTCGGCGACCCGCACCCGGCCGGCGTCCGGCGAGACCACCGTCAGCTTGTCCCGGTCCACCTTCGCGCCCACGTAGTCCGCCAGCACCGGCAGTGCGAAGAGGTGATCCACGGGACCGTCGAAGAAGCCCTGGATCTGGTCCGTGTGCAGGTCCACCGTGAGAATCCGGTCCGCACCCGCGGCCTGCAGCAGGTCCGCCATCAAGCGCGCCGAGATGGGCTCCCGCCCGCGGTGCTTCTTGTCCTGACGGGCGTAACCGTAGAACGGGACGATCACCGTGATACTGCGGGCCGAAGCGCGCTTCAACGCGTCGATCATGACGAACTGCTCCATGATCCACTTATTGATCGGAGCCGTGTGGCTCTGCATCACGAAACAGTCGGCGCCGCGCGCGGACTCCTCGAAGCGGACATAGATCTCGCCGTTGGCAAAGTCGAAGACCTTGGTCGGAACCACGGAAATCCCCAGCTGATCCGCGACCTCCTCCGCCAGCTCAGGGTGGGCGCGGCCGGAAAAGAACATCAACTTCTTTTCGCCGGTCGTCTTGATCCCGGTCACTGCACTGTCTCCTTGAGTTCCGCGGGGCGTGCGTGTCACCTCACCGTACGCCCCCGCCCCGCACCGCCGCGCACCCGGTACGGCCGCGATCCCCCTCGTCAGCCGCCCTGCCCGGGCGGTGTCTCCTGCGCCCCCCGTGCCCCCTCGGCCGCCTGCGCCGCCGCGCTGCCCGGCCGCTTCCGCGCAACCCACCCCTCGATATTGCGCTGTTGACCCCGCGCCACCGCCAGCGAACCCGGCGGCACATCCTTCGTGATCACCGAACCCGCCGCCGTATAGGCACCGTCCCCGACCGTGACCGGCGCCACGAACATGTTGTCCGCACCCGTGCGGCAATGTGATCCGATCGTCGTCCGGTGCTTGTTCACGCCGTCGTAATTGACGAAGACCGACGCCGCACCGATGTTGCTCTGCTCGCCGATCGACGCGTCACCCACATAGGAGAGATGCGGCACCTTCGAGCCGGCACCGATCTCCGTGTTCTTGATCTCGACGAAACCGCCCACCTTCGTCCGCACGCCCAGCCGGGTACCCGGCCGCAGATACGCGTACGGGCCGACCGCCGCACCCGGGCCGATCTCCGCACCCACCGACACCGTGTTGCTCACCCGCGCCCCCGCGCCCACCACGGTGTCCGTCAGCCGCGAATGCGGGCCCACCTCACAGTCGGCCGCCAGGTGCGTCGACCCGGTCAACTGCGTACCCGGCAGCACCTCCGCGTCCGGCTCGTACGTCACCGTCACATCCAGCCACGTCGACGCCGGGTCCACCACCGAGACCCCCGCCAGCATCGCCTCCTGGAGCAACCGCCCGTTCAGCAGCCGGCGCGCCTCGGCGAGCTGCACCCGGTTGTTGATCCCCAGGATCTCCTCGTGCCCGGCCGCCACCGACGCACCCACCCGGTGCCCGGCGGTGCGCAGGATGCCCAGCACGTCGGTCAGGTACTCCTCACCCTGGCTGTTGTCCGTACGCACCTTGCCCAGCGCGTCGATCAGCAGCTCGGCGTCGAAGGCGAACACCCCCGAATTGATCTCGGACAGGGCACGCTGCTCCGCGGTCGCGTCCTTGTGCTCGACGATGGCGGTGACCGCGCCGCTGTCCGGGTCCCGCACGATCCGGCCGTACCCCGTGGAGTCCGGCACGTGAGCGGTCAGCACCGTGACGGCGTTGCCGTCGGCGGTGTGCGCGTCGGCCAGCGCCTGCAGGGTGGCACCGGTGAGTAGCGGGGTGTCCCCGCAGGTGACGACCACCGTGCCGGTCAGGGCGACGCCGCTTCCGGTCAGCTCCTCCAGGCCCATCCGGACCGCGTGCCCGGTGCCGTTCTGCTCGTCCTGCACCGCGGTCCGCGCCTGTGCGTCCACCTCGGCGAGATGCGCGGTCACCTGCTCCCTCGCGTGCCCGACGACCACGACGAGGTGCTCGGGGTCCAGGCTGCGGGAGGCGGCGACGACATGACCGACCAGGGAACGGCCGCAGATCTCGTGCAGGACCTTGGGGGTCGCCGACTTCATGCGGGTGCCCTCACCCGCTGCGAGTACGACGACGGCTGCCGGGCGATTGGCGCTCACGTATGTGCCCTTCGGCTACGGGTATGGGGGAACACCCGCAGGATACCGGTGGGTTACCGGGCGCTCGCAGCGTCGCGGCCCAGACACGAGTTCGGGCCCTGACCAGGGAGG
>NZ_JBOHCV010000650.1:0-2776 GCF_050698815.1 Streptomyces sp. | reverse complement strand
GCTGTTGCGGGTAGCCGTATCCCGGCTGACCGCCCTGCGGGGGCTGCTGCGGCGGCTGCTGCGCGTAAGGGTTGTTCGGGTTCTGGCCGGAGCCAGGCGGCGGTGGGTAACTCACGAGCGTGCTCCTCCGAGCGTTCGACAGGGGACGGACTGGGCCGAAGAGCTCGGGGGAACGACAGGTCCGCCCCCGCATATGCCGTCGCAGCACTGCGTGAGGTGTGCGGTACGCACGATGTGCCTCCCCCGATCACACGGCACCGTGCCGGCCCTCGTCGTTCGGGCTCGGTGCCGCCGCATCATGGTCCTCGCCGCACTGCGGTGCTGTCCAGTTGGATAGGGGAATGTGGCGAATCCGCAACGTGATGCCGACGTACCCGTCGCACCGCACAGCGGGGTCGGAGCGGTCCGGAGAGGTACGGATTGGAGACCGGGCGCCGATCGGCGAGGATGGGGACCATGACGGCCCAGATTCTCGATGGCAAGGCCACGGCAGCAGCGATCAAGACCGACCTCACCGCCCGCGTCGGCGCGCTCAAGGCGCTGGGCAGCACGCCCGGCCTCGGCACGCTGCTGGTAGGTGACGATGTCGGCAGCCAGAAGTACGTCGCGGGCAAGCACCGCGACAGCGAGCAGATCGGCGTCCGCTCCATCCAGCGCGAGCTGCCCGCCACCGCCACCCAGGGCGAGATCGAGGCGGTCGTGCGGGAGCTCAACGAGGACCCGGCCTGCACCGGCTACATCGTCCAGCTCCCGCTCCCCAAGGGCATCGACACCAACCGCGTACTGGCGCTGATGGACCCGGCCAAGGACGCGGACGGGCTGCACCCCACCAGCCTCGGCCGGCTCGTGCTGAACGAGCCGGGCCCGCTGCCCTGCACCCCGCAGGGCATCATCCAGCTGCTGCGGCAGCACGGCGTCGAGCTGAACGGCGCGCACGTGGTCGTCGTGGGCCGCGGCATCACCGTCGGCCGGTCGATCCCGCTGCTGCTCACCCGGCGTAGCGAGAACGCGACCGTCACGCTGTGCCACACCGGCACCCGTGACCTGCCCGCACTGCTGCGGCAGGCGGACGTGATCGTCGCGGCGGCCGGGGTGCCGCACCTGATCAAGCCGGAGGACGTACGGCCGGGTGCCGCCGTCCTGGATGTGGGCGTGAGCCGCGACGAGCACGGCAAGATCGTCGGCGACGTCCACCCGGGAGTGGCGGAGGTCGCCGCCTGGATCTCGCCGAACCCGGGCGGCGTCGGACCGATGACCCGAGCCCAGCTCCTGGTCAACGTCGTCGAGGCGGCCGAGCGCGAGGTGGCGGAGGCCGCGGCGGCGGCGGCGGGGGAGAGGGCCGACCGGTGAAGGTGCGGATGCGCAGCTCACGCCCCCGGTTCCCCACGGTGACCCGCGACACCGCGCGCCCCGAGGGCGGTCAGCGGGCGATGAGCGGCGAGCACGCGGCACCGTACCGGCAGTGGCCGCTTCTGGCGGTGTGCTGCGGTGTGCTCATCGGGCTGCTGGTGACGGTCGGGTCGTTCCGCGCGGGGACCCTGATCATCGGGGCCGCGCTGCTCGCCGCGGCGGTGCTGCGCTGGGTGATGCCGTCGGTCGGGATGCTGGCGGTGCGCTCGCGCTTCACGGACATGGTGACGTACGGGGTGCTGGGCGTGGTGATCACGCTGCTGGCGATGATGGCGCAGCCGAGGCCCTGGATCTCGATCCCGATCCTGCAGGAGATCGTCCACTTCTCGGTCAGATGAGGGCGCCGGCGTAGTCGCGGGTGCGGTCCCGGATGTTGTCGCGGTGGCAACAAGGCCGCGGCAAGCGGCGTCTTCCGTGGTGGCGTTCGAGAACCCGGGTGGCAAACTGGGGGAACGCGTGAAGGACGTCGGGGGGCGAGGGGGAGGAAATGCCTCGGTGGAGGCCGCTACCGGAAGAACTGGATCCGCAGATCCGGGAGTTCACCAGCCAGCTGCGGCGGGTGGTGGACCGCAGCGGAATGAGCGTCGCGACGATCGCGGACCGCACGGGCTACAGCAAGTCGTCGTGGGAGCGGTACTTCGGGGGCCGGCTGCTGCCGCCACGTGGTGCGGTGCACGCCTTCGCCGAGGTCACCGACACGGACGTACGGCACCTGGAAACGATGTGGGAGCTCGCCGAACGGGCCTGGAGCCGCAGCGAGATGCGGCACGACGTGACCATGGCGTCGATCCAGGTGGATCAGGCGCGCGCGGCGCTGGGGGAGTTGGCGGACGCGCCGGCCAAGGGCCGCAAGCGCGGCGGCCGTAACCGGGACCGCGACCGCGACGCGGACGGGAGCGAGGACCGGGACCGGGACCGGGACCGGGAGAAGGTTCAGGAGGAGCGGCAGGCCGCGGCCTGGCCGCCCCCGCCGGCCGACGACGACACGGCCGTGCTCCGCCCCCGCCCGCTGCCAGGCCAGGGCGCGCCCGGCGAGCCACGCATCGACCCCTGGGGGGCCGCCTCCGAGGCGGCCGCCCTGCAGCGCGGTAAAGCTGAGATACCCGGTACGGGCGGTACGGGCAGTGCCGCCGGTACGGGCGGTGCCGGCCCGGAAACGGCTCCCGACAGCACCGGCTCCGCCCCCGACCCAAGCCCCGCCTCCCGCAAACGCCGCGCCGTGATGCTCCTCGCGGGCGTCGCCGGCGGGCTGGCGGTCATCGTGCTGGCCGCCGTGGTCTTCGGCCTGCCCGGCGGCGGCGACAAGACCGCCGCCTCGCCGTCACCGTCGCCGACCAGCGCTGCCGCCGACCTGCCCGCGGGCGTG
>NZ_JBOHCV010000649.1:0-5090 GCF_050698815.1 Streptomyces sp. | reverse complement strand
CGCTCCACCGTGGTGACGCCCTCGCGGGCCGCCGAGAGCGCCGCCTCCGCGTCGGCGAGTTCACGCTTGGCCCTCTCGTGCCGCTCGGCCAGCTCCTCGTCGCCCGCGTCCAGCCCGGCGACCTCCGCGTCGAGCGTCTCGTACGCCTCCTGGGCCACCGCCGCACGCTCCCGCGCCTCGTCCCGCGCCGCCGCCAGCCGGTCGATCTCCGACTGTGCCGAGGAGGCGCGGCTACGCGCGGCGTTGACCTGGCCGTGCAGCCGGGCCAGGCCTTCGCGGCGGTCGGCGATGGCGCGGGCGACGTCCTTGAGCCGGCGCTCCTCGTCCTGGAGCTGCCGCTCCAGCTCCGACCGGTGCGCGACCGTGTCGTCCAGCGCGCGTTCCGCGGCCTCCAACGCGGCCTCCAGCTCCGCCTCCTGCTCACGGATGCGGGCGGCCTCGCGCGCCATGTCCTCGGGATCGCGGCCACGCCGCTCCTCCGCGGGTGCCGCGGAGGCGTGCTGTACCCGCTGGTCGGCCAGGCCGATGGTGCCGCGTACCCGCTCGGCGAGCTGGGAGAGTTCGTACCAGGTCTGCTGGGCGCGTTCCAGCCGCGGGGTGAGCGTCCGTACCTGCTGTTCCAGGTCGGCCTCGCGGCGCAGCGCCTCCTTCAGCCGGCCCTCGACCGCCTCCTTGCGCTCCTTGAGTTCGGCTTCGTCCGCGACCTCCGTCCTGAGGGCCTGCCGCAGCGCGACGAGGTCGTCGGCGAGCAACCGCAGCCGGGCGTCGCGCAGATCGGCCTGGATGACCTGGGCCCTGCGGGCGACGGCGGCCTGCCGGCCGAGCGGCTTGAGCTGGCGCCGCAGTTCGTCGGTCAGATCCTGTACGCGCGCGAGGTTGGCCTGCATGGCATCGAGCTTCCGCAGCGCCTTCTCCTTGCGCTTGCGGTGCTTGAGTACTCCGGCGGCCTCCTCGATGAAGGCGCGGCGCCCGGTCGGGTCGGCGTGCAGCACACCGTCGAGCTGGCCCTGGCCGACGATGACGTGCATCTCCCGGCCGATGCCCGAGTCGGAGAGCAGTTCCTGGATGTCCAGCAGCCGGCAGGTGTCGCCGTTGAGCTGGTACTCGCTGCCGCCGTTGCGGAACATGATCCGCGTGATGGTGACTTCGGAGTAGTCGATCGGCAGCGCGCCGTCCGCGTTGTTGATGGTGAGGGAGACCTCGGCGCGGCCGAGCGGCGGACGGCCGGTCGTGCCGGCGAAGATGACGTCCTCCATCTTGCCGCCGCGCAGCGACTTGGCGCCCTGCTCCCCCATCACCCACGACAGGGCGTCCACGACATTGGACTTGCCGGAGCCGTTGGGGCCGACGACGCAGGTGATGCCGGGCTCGAAGCGCAGCGTCGTGGCGGAGGCGAAGGACTTGAATCCCCGCAGTGTCAGGCTCTTCAGGTGCACGCGTCCGGACTCTAGTCCACCCGCCGCCCGCGTCGGTCCCGTACGGGCGGCGCAGCGCCGGAGTCCTGGTCACCACTTTTCGGTTTCGCCGGGGAAGGCGGAGGGCACATCAGTCGGTAAGCGCAGCGCGGACGGCCCGTACAGGGGGAGAAGGCACTCGACACCCGAACACGTGAGCACTCGGAAAACAACGAAGGGACGCCGAAGCGTCCCTCGCGGATTTTCATGAACGGCAGGCTGCACGCCGAACCGGACCCTCGGGGTCAGGTCAGCGCAGGCTCCGCCTGGGGTACGTCGATGTCGATGCCTTCGAGCATCGCGTCCTGGTGCCGGGCGGCGGCGCACAGCGCGTCGTTCTCGGCCTGCATCCGTACGAGCTCGGATTCCAGGTCGTGTACACGCTGCTGCAGCCGTCGCATCTCGGCGAGGACTCGGGGGTCGGAGCCGCCGACGTAACCGAGAAGCGCCTTTGCCATGATGGATGGTCCTCCGCACTGAGTGGCCAACCCAAGTGGTGGTTGGTCGTGAGGGAAAAATCGCGCCCGCTGGTGCCTGTTCTGCTACTTATTTCTCAGGATCAAACAGTCTGCTGCGGGGACTTCAACCTTCTCACCAAAAGTTTTGACGGTCAACACGATCACGCCCCACGGCCTTGGCTCGACGGCGCTTCAGCGCCGGAGACGGCGGCCCGCAGGGGGCTGGTGATCACGTACCTCTCACTCGTTGCGGCAGCCTTGCATGGTCAGCCGGGAATGGCAACCGCTTTGGATCATCGGATGGCGAAGTCGCTGTAGCCGCCACGCGGCCGGTCCCAGATCTCCGTGACGCCGTCGACCCGGCCGGGCGTGTCGCCGGTGCGCAACCACTCCAGCAGCTGCTCGCAGCGGTTCCGCCGCCCCTCGGCCACGACCTGGACCCGCCCGTCGCCGAGATTGCTGACGAAACCGGCCAGACCGCCCGTGCGCAGGGCCGCGGCACGGGTGAACCAGCGGAAGCCGACCCCCTGCACCCCGCCCCGCACCCAGGCGGTCATCCGCACCGTCGCGTCAGCGGCCTCGGCGACGGGCGCCTCCACCGTGCCGGTCTCCTCCCGCTCTCCGTCACACACAGCCATGACGCGCACGCTATCCGGGCACTTCCGCGGACTTCCCATGCGCCCCCACCTGTCGTGCCGTACAGTCCCGCAGCAACGAGCCTCACCCTTTCGGGTGAGTCCGGGACCGTCGAGCATGTGAGGACGACAGAAATGGGCCGTCACAGACGCGTGCCCCAGGCACCGGAACCCGTCATCGACGACGCCGGCCTCGACGCCGGGCACCGGCTGCGCGGCTCGCACCGCAAGCGCCGGGGTGTGCCCGTGCGCACCGGGGTGCTCGGAGCGTCCGCAGCCATGGCGATGGGCGCCGTGGCCGTCGCCTCGGGGCTGGTCCCGGGGCCGGGCGGACTTTCCGGCGGCGGGCACTACAGCGACAGGGTGGAGGCCGGCGGGCCGACCGATCTGGAGTCGCAGGGCGCACCGTCCTCGCTCGCCCCGTCCCGCTCGGACTCCGCCGGCCCCAGCGACCGCCGTTCCGACGGTTCGGGCTCGCCGTCCGCGTCCCCGTCGACGGACCGCGCCGACCGCTCCTCGTCGCCGGGCTCCTCGCGCCCGTCCGCCTCGACCCGCGCCGACGGCGCCGGCGAGAAGAAGAGCGCGTCGCCGTCCCGGCCAGGCAACGGAGCGGGCACCGGCTCCGGTTCGCCGGACGACGGGGCCACCGCCTCGGCGAGCACGGAGTCCGCCGCCGAGGCCGCGGTGCTGAAACTGGTCAACAACGAGCGCGCCCAGGCCGGTTGCAGGCCGGTGACCAATGACGCCCAACTTGCCGATCTCGCCGGTGACTTCAGCCAGGACATGGCCGAACGCGGGTTCTTCAGCCACACCTCACCCGACGGCGAGAGCCCTTGGGACCGGGCGAGGCAGGCCGGCGTGGACAACATGGGCGGCGAGAACATAGCCCGTGGTCAGGCCGACGCCGAGGCCGTGATGGATTCCTGGATGAACAGCCCCGGGCACAAGGCCAACATCCTCAACTGCGAGTACCGGACCCTGGGCGTCGGGGCGCACTTCGCCGCCGGCGGCCCGTGGTGGACTCAGAACTTCGGCTTCTGAGATTGTCGCAGGTCAGAGCTCTATTTTAGCCTGCGGGCCGTCTCTGGGCCGCCGTGCATCACTCCCCCAGGGCCAAATAGGCCATCCACTGCCGCCCGGGTTCGGGCCTCGCTGCTCGGCATGAGGTGTGTGTACGTGCGCAGTGTGTAGCCGGGGTCGTGATGCCCCAGGTACTCGCTCAGAGCCTTGATGCTCTCCCCGGCGTCCAGGAGTGCCGAGGCGTAGAAGTGGCGCAGGGCGTGCATGCCGTTCTCCCGGCCGGCCGACACCTCCAGTGCGCGGAGGGTGGGACGCCAGACACGCGTATTGAACCTGTTCCGGTTGAGCGGCAGGCCCTCAGCGCTGTAGAAGATCAACGTGGCAGAGACCGGCGGTCCGTCCAAGTTCTTCCACGGCAAGGTGATCTCAGTCGGCGAGTAGCGCGTGATGTGCTCGGCCAGTGCGGAGGCGACGGATTCCGGCAGCGGCACGTCCCGTTCCTTGCCTCCCTTGGGCGGCGCGAACACAGGCTGATTGGCCACGAGCTTGACTTGCCGGACCACGTGCATGGTGCCAGGGAGGAAGTCGACATCCTCCACCGCTAGGCCGAAGATCTCCCCCTGCCTCAATCCGCAACCGGCGGCGACCTCGATCATTTCCCGATAGCGATCATGGAGCTGAGCACGAACCGCCGCCACGCGCTCGAACGTCCAGGGCTTGACCTTGCGCGGGTCCAGGCGCGGAGCCTTCACGCTGCGAGCCCGGCACGGGTTCTCACGTATGACCCGGTCTTCCATGGCCGCCGTAAAGACCGTCGAGACGTGCGCGAAGATGCCCCGACGGTACGCAGGCGACAGCCCGGCGTCTTCCAGCTGGCGCATCCATAGCCGCAGGTGCGAGGGCTGAATGGCTGCCATGGTCCGTGACCCGAGGTACGGCACAGCGTGCAGTCGAAGCCGCATCTCCACGGAGGCCCGCGTCGTCGGGTCGGTCGTCTGTGTCTTCACCCAATCCGCTACGTACT
This sequence comes from Streptomyces sp., assembly GCF_050698815.1. Taxonomy (GTDB): domain Bacteria; phylum Actinomycetota; class Actinomycetes; order Streptomycetales; family Streptomycetaceae; genus Streptomyces. Next base: position 499 of record NZ_JBOHCV010000649.1, on the reverse strand, counting down.
GGCGAAAGGTGACCTTGCCCGCGCGAGGGTCTACGTAGTCGCCGCGCGTCATATCGGCTTCGGTATTGGCCAGCCACGCCTCTGCTCTGCGCTTCTGCTTATCGGGGAAGCTCTGGCTCTTCTCGGTGCCGTCCGGCGCGACGTAGCGGGCGCGGTAGCGCAGGCCGACGCCGTGGCGGTCGGTCTTGACCCTGGTCGGCTTGCTGTCGGGGGCGCTGGTGGTCTTGTACCAGCGGTCTTGGATGTGTCCGGCCATCAGGCAGCCTCCTCCATCTGACCGGTGACCCAGGCGCGTACGTCTTCTGGGTCGTAGCGCAGGTGTCGGCCGACGCGGAAGCCGCGGGGGCCGGTGTGCTTGCGGCGCCACTGGTAGACCGTTTCGACCGGGACGCCCAGGAGGTCGGCCAGGTCCAGCGGCGTGAGGTAGCGCTCAGGCAGGAGCCGTCTGGTCATGGTTACCACTCCTCGTCGTCGGTCAGGTCCTGCAGGGCTTCGCGTG
>NZ_JBOHCV010000648.1:0-5749 GCF_050698815.1 Streptomyces sp. | reverse complement strand
GGAAGGACCCAAGCGCGCCTGACCGAGAAAGCCGTGTTGATCTCCTTGGCCAATCGGCCATGCGACCTTTCTCACGCTTCCCGCAGCTCGCGGATCAACTCCCCGATACCCCGCGGAGAAACCCCGTCGACGGCCCACCAACCCCGGTGGGCCACATCACGGGTAGGCTGGCAGGTGGATCGTAGCCGCTCGACGGTACGCCTCCGGTCGCACGCGATCGCGACCTGAGACCGGGCGCCCACCGCGCCGCGCCCGCTGGTGGCTCGCACTTCCGGGCGCGGTCATCGTCTCGCGATCGTGGCCACCACACCGGGCCGCTGCCTGGGCCACCCGACTTCCCTACGCCGTCGGGCCGATACGCCGCCTGCTCAGAGTGACGGTTGACTCCACGATCTGCCGGACTCACCAGCACGCCGTCGGGGCACGCCGGAACGGCCATGCCCAGAACCGCCTCAGCCCAGAGGATCCCGCGAGCCGCGATGAGTCCTGCGGCGTCCGGCGGTCGTACTGTCGAACCCTTGCCGAGGAGGACTTCTGATGCGCAGCGTGACCTATTCGATGAGCGTCTCGCTTGACGGCTACATCGTCGGGCCGGACGGCGACTTCGACTGGACGGTGCCCGACGAGGAGGTCTTTCGCTTCTGAATCGACGAGGTGCGAGAGGTCGGCGTCCACCTGTTGGGACGACGGCTGTACGAGACGATGCTGTACTGGGAGACCGCCGACAAGGATCCATCGCTCGACGACTCGATGCTCGAGTTCGCCGCGATCTGGAAGCCGCTCCCCAAGGTGGTGTTCTCCACCACGCTGTCGGCGGTGCAGGGTAATGCCCGCCTGGCCTCCGGCGGCCCGAGGGCAACATCGCGATCGGCGGCGCGAGGCTCGCCGCCGAGGTGGCCGCGTCGGGTCTGATCGACGAGTACCGGACCAGGGTCTACCCGATGCTGGTGGGGGTGGCATTCCGTTCTTTCCCCAGCACGAGCGCCGGGTGGATCTCGAACTCGTCGAGACCCGCACCTTCAGCTCGAGTGTCGTCTACCTCCGCCACCGCGTGGCGCGTTAGGTGGTTCTGTCCACGGACTCGAGGTGGGCGTCCCCATAGAAGAGGTCGTGCCGCAGCGTGCGTACGTCCGCGAGGCCGTAGTCGGTCTGCGGAGGCTAGCCGATGTCGAGCAGGGCCCCGATGTCGTCACGCCGGTCTTCGGCTACGTTGGGCCCCAACTGCAGGCGCACTCAGGGCGGGAGAGGTTCCAGTGGCAGAGGACGCACGCGATTCCGGACCGGCGGCGATCGACACCTCCGTGCCGCATTCGGCCCGGATCTGGAACTACTGGCTGGGCGGCAAGGACAACTACCCCGTCGACCGGGAAGCCGGTGACGCGTACGTGGCCGTCTCGCCCGGCATCGTCGACATCGCCCGCTCCTCCCGGCACTTCCTGCACCGGGCCGTACGCCTGCTGGCCGGGGAGGTGGGCATCCGGCAGTTCCTGGACATCGGCACCGGGCTGCCCACGGTGGACAACACGCACGAGGTCGCGCAGCGGGTCGCGCCGGACAGCCGCATCGTCTATGTGGACAACGACCCCTTGGTGCTCGTGCACGCCCGCGCGCTGCTCACCAGCACGCCCGAAGGCGCGACGACCTACATCGACACCGATCTGCACGACCCGGACACGATCGTGGCCGAGGCGTCCAAGACCCTGGACTTCAGCCTGCCCATAGGGCTGATGATGCTGAACATCCTGGGCCACGTGCCGGACTACGACGAGGCGCGTTCCATCGTGGGACGTCTGCTGGACGCCCTGCCGTCGGGGAGCCACCTGGTGCTGTGCGACGGCACGAACGTGCTGCCGTCGGGGATGCCCGAGGCGCAGGACGAGTACAACGACAGCGGCGCCCTCCCGTACATCCTGCGCAAGCCCGAGGAGATCACCCGGTACTTCGACGGGCTGGAGCTGCTGGAGCCCGGAGTGGTCTCGGTGCCCCGGTGGCGTCCGGAGGCCGCACCGTTCGGTGAGCCCGACGAGGTCGACGAGGCGGGCGGCGTCGGCCGCAAGCCTTAGATGTATTGATCACGAGCGTTGTCAACTCGCGCAGGTCTTGATCAGAGTCGCGTCACGACGTACTTGCACGAGGTGACCCTGCTTCGTCCTGCGTCCTGTCGACGAAATCAGCTGAGCATGGAGTCCAGGTGCTGCTGGACCGGATCGAACAGGCCATAGGGGACGTACTGGGGGATCGCTGCGAGAGTCACCCAGGCGAGCTCGGCCAGCTCGTCGGTGTCCGCGACGTGCGCGGAGCCACCCACGACCTCGCAGGCCGTATAGGACATCAGCCGGCCAGTCGCCGGGTGGATCCGCTCACCGAGCGACTTGACGGCGGTCACCTCCAGGCCGGTCTCTTCCTTGGTTTCCCGTACGGCGGCGTCTTCGCGGACCTCACCCGATTCGACCTCGCCTGCGGGGAACTGCCAGGAGAGCGGGCCTTCGCTGACCCGGCGGCGCACCATGAGAACACGTCCCTCATGAACGACGATCGCTGCCGCGATGCCCGGTCGGTCGTCACACTTCTGCTGCGCCACGTCTGCTCCGCCAGGGCGGGCGGGAAGCCGTATCGACAAGGTGAATCGGGTCACCCCGTTGCTGGAAGGACCGAAGCGCGCCAGACACTCCCCGTTTCAAGCCCGGATCTCGTCCATCAGCATCCTCAGGGTCAAGCTGTGCTTCTCAGGTGGAAGGGCGTCCATAGCCTGTTGGGCGTACGCGACGCCTCCGGCCTTGTCTCCGGACCGGGCGAGCATGAGTCCTCGGTGCATCTCAAGGTGTGTGGCGAACCGGGGCAAAGACACTGGCAGTTCGGCCCGCGCGGCGTCTTGTGCCGCCACTGCGCTCTTCTCGTCGCCGAGTCTGGCGAGCAGTAGCGAGGCAAAGACGTTCATGCGCCACCACGGGACGGCATAGTCCGAAGTCTGCTCATAGGAGGCTGCCTTGTCGAAGATGCGCCGCCCCTTGTCCAGCATCGTCAGGGCCGTAGCGCTGTCGCCCCGGATCGCTGCGGTGTGGGCGCGACCCATGACGGCGTTCAACAGGCCGAGGGACGGCCTTTCGCTGATCTGCATGGCCTGGTCAGCCAGCACGTCGGCGACGCCCAGCGAGGCACCTTCGTAGCCGAGCGCGATGGCGGCGCGACCTCGCACCCACACGCGCGACTGTTCGTCCCCCGACTGATCCGCCGACTTCGCGGCCATGCGGTACCAGTGGACGGCCTTGGAGCCGTCGCTTCCCGGGAAGGTCTTGGCATACAGCGTCATGAGCCGACTCGCTGCCGACCACAGTCGTGGGTTATCCAACTGCTGCTGCACCACCACGAGTTCGCCTGATACGCGTCGCTGGATATCCGCCGCGCCCATCGACATGTAGTCGGTGCCGTACGCAGCCAGCTTCGCTTCCCAGACATCCGCAGAGGGACCCCCGTGCAGGCGGGCGGAAAAGCCGGTGGTGAGCAAGTCGGAGGCGACCATAGGAGCTATCGCCGTCGCGGCCACATCGGTGATGAAGGTCCTTCGTTGCACGTCGTCCTCAAGAACTCTCAGGGGCACATCCAGGACAGCCGAGAGGCAGCGGAGATAGAACGCACTCGGCGTCACCCGACAACGCTCCCAGCGGCTCACGTACTCCCGCGTGAGGTTGGTGCGGAACGCGGCGTTGATCTCCTTGGCCAATCGGCCCTGAGACCACCCCCTGGCCTCGCGCAGCTCTCGGATCAAGTCCCCGATGCTCATGGCCCCATGATGCCCCCACGACTGCCTTGGTCGGGTCTCCGGGCACTGGAATCACCGCAGTTGCCCCTACGTATGCCACTACTCGCCCTGACTCGCTGTGCCGAAGCTGTGACTGACACGCCATCAGCGACGACGGCAGGCAGCCATGACAGGCGACGGCAGGGGATGCGCGGCATGCGCCCAGATCAACCGGCAGCTGGACAAGGCAGCCCGCGAGTACGACCGCAGCGCGGAAGCGGACGCACGGGTGAAACTCCGTCGGCACGTGCGGCAGGCACACGGACGGGAGCTGCCGTGGCCGTGGTGACCCCTCCGCCATGCCCGTTCCCGTGCGAGGTGTGCCGACGCAAGGGGCGCCAGTAATGGCGCGCTTCGCCGGACCCTTGCCGGCGCAGCGCTGAGCATACGGAAGAGGCCCGACCCCTGCCGCCAGGGATCCGGGGCCAGGCAGGCCGGTCAGCCCGTGAAGTGGAGGCGGACGGCGCCGTCCGGCAGGGGCTCGAGGCGGAGCCGGGTCAGGTCGGTGACGTGCACCGTGGGCCCGTACGACGAGGCGCGGGAGCCGACACCCACCACCCGCATGCCGGCCGCGCGGGCCGCGGCGATACCCGCGCCCGAGTCCTCGAAGGCCACGCAGTCCTCCGGAGGGAGGCCCAGTTCGGCGGCACCCTTGAGGAAGCCTTCCGGGTCGGGCTTGCTCGCGCTCACGCTCTCCGCCGTGATGCGGGTGTCCGGCATACGTACACCCGCCGCCCCCATCCGCGCGGTGGCCAGGCCGGCGTCGGCCGACGTCACCAGGGCGTGCGGCAGGCGTGCGACAGCGGCCATGAAGGCGGGCGCGCCGGGCACCGCGACGATGCCCTCGAGGTCGCTGGTCTCCCGCGCGAGGAGGGCGCGGTTCTCCTCGCGGTTGACCTCCGCGGGGCGGTCCGGGAAGACGTCGGCCATCGTCTCGTGGCCCTGCCGGCCGTGCGCGGTCCTCAGCACCTCGGCCGCGTCCAGGCCCTTCGTGGCTGCCCAGTCACTCCAGACGCGTTCGACGACGGCGTCGGAGTCGACCAGTGTGCCGTCCATGTCGAGCAGCAGGCCGCGGGCGGTGAGGGGTGGTTGCGGCGGCGTCGGCATGGTGCGCGGCTCCCTGGTGTGCGTCGGTGCGTTGCGTGTCGGTGCGTTCGTGCGGAAAGAGCAAGGCGGCTCCGCCCGCCGGTCAGGGACGCCCCAACTGTCAGGTGAGGGGCACGGGCGGAACCACTTTGTTTCTCTACGATACAAAGAGGTCGGCCCGCGCGCCAGTGTTCTTCGCGGTGAGAATCAGCCAGTCGTGTGCGACTCCAGGGCCCGGCGGGTGCGCGGTCCGTACTCGCCGTACCTGTCGCCGCGCACGCGGTGGCGGGCCTGGTAGTCGGCGACCGCCTGCTGGACGGTCGAGGAGTACCGCCCGTCCTCCGGCGCGGCCTGCTCGAGCGCACCGGCCTGCTTGAGGCGGCGCTGCAGTTCGACCACCTCCGCGCCGGAGTCACCAGGGCGCAGCGTGCCGTCGCCACCGGGCCGCGTCGGAGGCTGCGAGGGCCGCTGCGACTGTGATGGACGGTCCCGCTCGCCGTCGCCGTTACCCGGCAAACCACCGGAGCCCGGCGCGGCGGACGAGGACGCGCTCGGCGAGACGGCGCCCCGGCCCGTGTGCGCGTCGCTGTCCCGGTCGGCGCGGGGGGGGAGGCGGAGCCGGCGTTCCGGGTCGGGCGGGCGGAGGGCCGGGTGTCGTCCTTGTGCCGGTCCGTACGGGAAGGAGCCTCGGTCGGGCCGCCGCTGGGCACCTCGGGGCCCGCGCGGTCCTCGGTGCTGAGGCTCCGGTCGTCGCCGCTGTCGCCGTCCGTCACCGCCTGCGCCGTCAGCAGTCCGGTGCCGAGCGCGGCGACGACTCCGGCGGCTGCCAGTACGGCCGCTCCGGGGCGGCGGCCGGCACGGCCC